>NZ_JAHHPR010000490.1:0-1119 GCF_024606255.1 Endozoicomonas sp. SESOKO3 | reverse complement strand
ATAACAAGCCCCGAGTTTCATCGACCACCTTGTCTACCTCTTTTTGTCGTTCTTCGGGAAATTTTTCAAGCAACCGATTTAGACGCTGTTGCCCCTGAGTCAGATGTGCAAACCTCGGGGGAAACCGACGCAATTGATAAAATTTAAACAAACCAGGTTCCACCCCCAATACATTCCAAGTTTGGATTGCCGTAACAATAAGGGTGTTCAGGTCATTTGTATAAAGTGCAGGTTTATCTGACGTGCCCACAAAAGACTTAATCTCACCATTGACTCGCAATCGACCAAGTTGCTCATCATCCAAGCCGTAGGTTATGTGCAAAAAAAACTGCACCATATTGTCATTGGTAAGGGGGTCTTTGTCCGCATAGTATCCGTTACCAGCCAACATGGGGAATTCCAACAATGTTTCCAGATCGTGCAACATGAATGACTCACAGCCAAAGCCACTGCCCTGACGTTCAGGCAGGAAGTAAAACCGGGAATCAGTGAAGCCATGATGTCTTAACGCCAGTGTTAAAGCTAAAGTGACAAAATGTGCCAGGAGCGAATAAACTTGATCTTCGTAGTAACGCTTAAAAACACTTAAACTATCAACGACAAAAACACGATAAAGTCCTTCAGTATTTTTCCGGATAGAAACAATGCTGACGTGGCCCGCATGGTCCTGAAAAATAAATTGTTTAGATTGACTTGCTGCCATTAACGACAGCTGGGTTATAAATAACCCAACCAGCTGCTGAAGACACTGAGGGTAGCCCAGTCGAGCTTGCATATACCTTAGAGTTAACGGCGGTCTGGCAGCATTGACAATGCTGTCTACTAACGACTGTTTGGGCACCCCTTCAGGTAATACAAGCTCCGGAATCGCATATCTGGCAAATACTCTGATTAAATCTTCTGGCAGGCTCGCAAGCCTCGGATATTCAAGTAAAACGTGTGACATTTCACCTCCTTCCAGCTTCCCGGGAAAATGATGCTTAAGTAGCCTCAGAATCGCTTTCCAACGGTATTTACCACTCTCCAGAGAGCCCTTCTCCTCCAAAATATTGGGGGATGCCGCATACAATCTTTCCAATTCTGCATTAAAGTCATCAATATTTTTTTTCTGATCCATTG
>NZ_JAHHPR010000489.1:0-18579 GCF_024606255.1 Endozoicomonas sp. SESOKO3 | reverse complement strand
AAGTAAACGAGCTGCCTCACCTATCTTCACTAATCTCTTATCCATTCTTGAGATTATATTAGATAGCTTGAGATTATAATAGATTATTGCGAACTGTTTTTAACCCTTCCCGTGAAGACGCCATAAAATGTTTATTTTCCCCCGGTTGTTTAGCACTTCTCTGGTTTCGCTGTGTGTCGTTGCCAAGGTATCAGGCTTTTTGAAAACAACCTCTTCGCCACCATCTTCCGTAAGACAGCTTTTGACCCAGCCCTTGATATTGCGGTAATGACTCTTTCCTTCAGGTGCAAAGCTCCAGGCAGAATAATAAACCCGCAACGTAATTTTGTTACCCGTCAGGAAAAATGACATGCCTGCAGAACAGGGAGGCTGGTAACGCCTGGTTGAACGGATCGACTGGGCAGAATCAGGATCATCGTTATCAGGTGCATCTTCTTCAGCGTCTTCGTATTGGGACAGAGGAAACAAAATGCCGGTAAAATAACGGTCCGGAGGCGAGCTGCCCGTCAGTATTTCACCCTCGCCAAGGTCGCCGGTTAACTGGGAGCGAAGCCAGTTAACCAGCTTTTTTCTTTGGTACTGGTAATCCAGAAGCGTTTTGCTTCCTACATATAAAACCCGCCGGGGCAGAACAGACATCCTGCCGGTACAGCCATCAGATTGTTCGAGAAGGGCAACACCCTGTCACCGTTATATACAATCACCCCCCGCCGGATACTTCCTGCCTCTATGAGCATTTCCTGAGCTGCAAACATCTCCCGCTTAATGGTCATGCCTGCCTTCACTTCAATGCCTGTCGCCTGGCCGTTGTTGCCGGACAGAATAAAATCCACCTCTCGTTTATTTTTATCCCGGTAGTGAAATAGCTGACACTCTTCTTCACTGACAGCAATAGCCTTTAACAGCTCGGTGCACACCCAGGTTTCCATCAACGACCTCATCAAGTTTCTATCTGCCTGAATTGCAGTTTCGTTAATGCCTCGTATGGCACAGAGCAATCCGGTATCGACAAAATGTATCTTGGGTTGCCTGATGGCCCGCTTCAGTTCATTGCGATGAAAACCCGGAATGCGCTTGACCAAATAAAGATTTTCCAGTGCCGACACGTATTTCTGAACCGATTTATTATCCATCTGCACTGCCTTGCCAAGACTGGCGTAGTTCAGGGATTCTGATGACAGCGCCGCCAATAGCTTAAGCAACTGCGCCATTGCATCCAGCTTCTGAAGCTGAAACACCTCTTCTATATCCCTTCGGACAATGGCATCTGCATAAGCCCGGTGCCAGCGGGTTCTGCGCCCCGGCGAACGCTGCTGAACCTCCGGATAACCGCCACAGACAATAGCTGAAATAACCTGATCGTATTCAAGAGGGTTTAAAGCGTCTGGGAGACAGTCCGGAGCCAGTAACTGGTGAATAATATCGCCTCTTTCTTGCTGTCCGGATGGGATTTGCTTTAGCTCTGCCTGGCTAAAAGGATACAGGGTGACAAACTCGGCACGTCCGGCCAGCGAGTCTGCCAGCGTCGGCAAGGTCATCAGATCCGCAGAGCCGGTCAGAATAAACGAACCGGGCTGACGATCCTCATCCACCAGCAATTTAATCGTGCGAATCAGCTCAGGTGCCCGCTGCACCTCATCAATCACCACTGGCCGGGACTGGCTACGCAGCAAACCGATGGGATCGTTACGGGCAATGGCAAGAATATTCTCATCATCCAGAGTCAGGTAGCTACTGGTCTCCTCATATTCAGGCCGGTTCAGAAAATGTCGGGCGAGGGTGGTTTTGCCCGATTGCCGAGGACCGGTAATCACGACCACCGGCGTATCAGCCAGACACGCCTGAAGATAAGGCTCGATGCCTCTGGGGATATAGGACATGGTGAAATCATCCGTCCAAAATGGATTATTATTAAGACTTTTATGGATTTTAGCACAGACTTAAAAGGATTTTTTCCAAGACCAAATTGGATTTAATATTAGGTGGGTATTCTTATCCAATCGACCAGGCAGTGCATCAGTAACCTGACCGAAAGGACACCTGAAAATGATATAGAGTATGGCGTTCAGGTTTGCTACGACTGCTCGCACAGCAATCAAAGATGAACAATGGGATCGGATCAATGACACGCTGCCGGGCAAAGTCACTGATCCCGGGCCGACAGCTGACAACAGGTGATCTATTGAGGCGATTTTCTGGCTTGCTGGTGCCGGGGGTTCCGTGGAAAGGCCTGCCTGAGGAGTTCAATGATTGGCACGAAAGCTTTCAGGCAGAATGCCCCTGAATATGCGGCCAGATCATTTTGAAAACTGCGAATTAAATTCGCCCTCTTAATGTTAAAGGATAGCGCCCCTGAGAATCCGGCCTTCCAAGAAATTGCATGCCGTCTTTCATGGTTTCTGGCAGGGCCTCACCTTCAGACACTTTCCCGTTCAACGAATAGCTGCCGTTAAGATTAAAGCTGAAAACGGCATCTGTTGTCAGAAATTCGGATGACTGGCGAATTTTACCTTGCAGAGTATTTCCCTTGCAGGTGAGATCAGCATCTGCTTTACCCAGTTTCACGTCACCCAGAGGACTGCTGATTCGCCCTCTTTCCCATGTCATGTGACCGTCCAGCTCGACACACAGACCTTTTTCATAAACCAGGGAGTTTGCCACCAGATTGATATTACCCTTGGCGGTTGCCGGAACCGGCATGGGAACAAGCTGCTGCAACCAGCCTGCCGTAGCGTCTGCTTGAAGATCTTCAATCGTCACACCCTGAGGACTGTAGGTCACTGTCGCCTGACCCACAACGGCAGAAAAATGATCACCGACCTCAACGTTCGCGCTGACCTTTCCGGTCAGCAGTGCAGAAGGCTGGAGATCCCAACTGACTTCCTGAAGCCCGATACCGTTGATGGTTAATTCCTGCGCTGAACCCGACCAGAGTGAGCCTGAGAGATCTTCGAGTTCAATCCCCGGCATTTTGGGTGCATGACGCCAGACAAAAGCGGCTGGTAGCTCTGCCAGCATAAAACCTGTGTAAGAAACTGCGGCCAGTGCGGCCAGAGTAATGATTCTCTTCATATGTCTTAACTCTCGCTGAAGGCTGTCTCACTGCTGAATGCTCTTTGTATTCTCAAAGCCTTAACGATCACATGACCGGGCTTTTCGGCAGCTTCTACCTCCAACTCCCTGATCTCAACTCCTCCCTGCTGTTGAAGATTGACTAGCCATGCCAGTAAACGATCAAAGCCCACTGTATCAAGATCGACCTGCAATGAATCACGAACAGTTCGCACCCCGGTGATGCGCAGATCAAAATCTTTTGCGGTTTTATTCACCATCTGGTCCAGAGGTAAAAGCAGATAGCGGCCCTTGTCTGGCTGACCCTGACGTAGCCTGACAATCTCACTGGCCTGTTCCTGTACAGAAGCCAACAACTTCTGACTGGCCACCAGCTTCCGTTCGGCAGCTAACTGACGTTCTGACAAAGGGTTTAAAATACCCTGCCAAATGCACCAGACAATAATAAATGCCCCTGCCACCATACAGAGTTGCTGCTCGCGCCGACTCAGGCCACGCCAGAAACTCTGAGCCTGTTGCCAGCGCTCATTGAAGCCTTCCATGATGTCATTCATGAATCACTCCCCCTGATGATTAGCGTACCATTGGCAATATCACCACTCTTCTCCAGTGTTTCAACCGTGATCACCAGTTGCTCACCCGACTCTTCCCGGAATGCCGTAAAAGTATCAAAATCCTTCGCAGTGGCTTCCACCCGCAGTGATTGCTGAGACTGGTTATACGACAAAGTAACAGGATTGAGTTGGGGATATTGTTTAAACAAGGGTGCAGTCTGATCGAGCAGTTTCAGCAGACCCGAGTCATCGCTGTTGTTACTTTTCAAGGCCATTAGCTTCTGCCTCATTTGCGACTGTAGACGCACAATCCGCTCACCGGGGAACATGTCACTGTAGATCTTATGCGCCTGCGCCTGAAGCTGATCAGCCTGTTGTTCCAACTGTACCGATTTCAATACTGCCTGAGCCATAAACAGAGTAATGGTAAAAGCCAGGAGTCCGGCAGCCAGCCTCCAGGGTTTCAGGCTCTTGATGATGGATGACTCAACTTGCCAGACACCCTGCAACAGGTTGGGGCTGTTCTTCTGTGAGTCAGCACTGACCGCACCCGCTGCCAATACTTCCAGAGCAGGGCCCGAAGCTTCCCGGTTCCATTCCCCCGTCAGGTTCTCAGGTAGTTCGCTGAAACTGTTCACTTTCAGAGGCGTCTCTTCCGAGTCGTCTGCTGCCAGGTAGAAGCTCAGCCAGGATGGATCACAGGCAGCCCACTGCCAGCGGCTATCCCGCAGTATCCAACGTTCATCCATGGCCAGCGCCGAGCACTCTCCCTCGGTCCAGGGCAGAGCCAAAGCTTCGGGAATCATGGTTTTGACTTTAAGGCCGGACTGATTCATTGCTTCACACCAGAAAGCCATTTTCGAATGAGCGACCACGGACAGATAAACCTGAGCCCCTTCTCTCGCGATGACCGAAATATGAAGATCGTCTACGTCCTCAGCCAGATCATCTTCCAGACGAAAAGGCAGTGACTTTAATACCGCCTTGCTCAGCCTGCCTTCAACCTGAAGGCAGTGAACACTGACCAGCTCCGTGGGAACCAGGGCAATGGTTTTGGTATCCGGGAATAACTCCGCCAGTGTTCCCAGGTCTTCAACAGACGGCAGAATGCCAGAGGAGGTTTTTCCCTCTTCTGCGGCCAGAATCACTGGCTCTTGCTCTACTGGATAGCGTTGCCAGTGAACGGGCTGTCCGGGATCTCCGGGCAGCCTGATGATAAGATGCTGGCTCACTCAAGCCCTCCAAACTCTCGGCGAATGACACTGAACTTATTTTCTTCTTCCCGCCGCAGCAGGCTTTTTATTCGGACTTTGGAGTCCGCATAGGAAGCGGTTGCAGTCATCACAAAATACTGACTGTCCACCGACATCAATTCGTGGGTGCCTCCGGCACTGAAGTTGGAGAGAGACGGTTGCTGAATAAACTCATCCACACTCTTCCAGCCATCCTCCGGCCTCTGTTCCAATACCCCTTTTGCCTGCTCTAAGGGAAGCTCACCCAAATACAGGGCACTGAGCACCGGTGCATGATCTGGCGACAGAGTATTAATATTGATCTTCATCTCGGTGGTCGGCAATGCACAGATATAAGGTTTGACCCTTCTCATGATTTTGGCATTGACGCCCTTAACCGCTCTCAACTCCGAAACCGATCTCATACTGGTATTACTGGCCAGATAGGGCACTGGCAGAGACTGGTAATAACTGTCTTCCGCGCCGATGCCTGATGCCTGGGTGTTGTCATTGTCTACCCAGTCTCTGGTTGATTGTGCAATTATTTCGGCCTGATAGGACTCAATTTCCAGTGCTTCCATCAGGGATTGAAATACTTTGACTTCAACCGAAGTCTGCCCTTCTTTATCCGATGCCTGCAAAGCATTCAGGTTTAAACAAGCCTGAGCGTCGGAAATTTCTCCCTTGATTGCCCCACTATCCATCGGAAAAGTCACTTCCCCCGTGGCCCAGGTTTGGCCAAGATTCACGGTTTCATCGCTCTCATCAAACTCGTCCTGAAGCACCTTGATTGTCAGTTCTTCGGCTGACAGTGCATACCAGCGTGCCTGTTCTATTTGCTGCAGGGAGGCGGTCCGCCGCATTTGCAGGGAAAACCCGAAAGTCATCTCTGCCGCTATCAGTACCATAAGCGTCAATACGAACATAACAATTAGCAGTGCGACACCCGACTGCCGACGCTTAAAGGATGTACTATTCTTTTTATCCGAAATCAGGCTCCTCATGACTCCTGCTCCTGAACTTCCCAGTTCCCGGGAAGCACGTAGCGCCGCTCGATGATCCCCAAATCATTCAGCTCAAACCTAATCTTCAGGCCTTGGGGCAGGGTATTGCCGAGCGTTTCTACCCACAGGCCTTTAACGAAGTACTGAAACTTGAGTGAGCGGACATCGGTTAACAGATCCCTGACTACGGGTTCCGCATTTTCCTCCGGGTCCAGCACATAAAAGTGTTGACGCTCAACCACGCCGTCCTTAAGCCGGTAGCTGACTTTCTGCAATTTGGAGCGGGGAAGTTTGTCTTGCGGATTACGCCAGCCCAAACGAATAAAGGCCGCTGCCTCGTCATCGGATTCCAGCATATCTTTACCGGCAAACAGACTTTGATTCGTCAGTTCACCATCGACCCGCACACCCCGGTCAATCATTTGCCGGAAGTCCTGTTCCATGACTATCATGGCGTAGTCAATTTCCTGAATACGACTCTGATGATCGCTGGCAACATCCCGGGCCCCCATAACCCCCTGTAGAATCTGCCAGGCACTCATACTGACCAGTGCAAAAATGGTCAGGGCCACCAACATTTCCAGCAAGGTAAAACCCTGTTGGGTCCAGCGTCGCACGGTGTTCAATGACTTCAAGACCGCTTCACCGTGTAAGTTTGCAGACTGGCCAGAGCGGCTTTCTTGTCATCACGGTCCAGTCGGACTTCGACCTGGATGGCTCGAAAATTTTCATCCGCCGTACGCACACTTCGGTATCGGACATGCCAGGTTTGGTCTGCCAGCTCACGGGTTTCTTTTTTCCAGGTCTGGGACGGCCATTGCTCCTTCAGGTAAAGATCGACCAGTTCATTGTCGGCCACCCAGCGAGCCATGGTTTTGTTCTTCAGGTACTGGCTGTTATCAAGGCTTTCACTGCTGGTTCTGAGCACTGTGATACCAGCGATGGCGAGAATAGTCATGGCCATCAGCACTTCTAACAAAGTGAAGCCCCTGGCCCGTCGGGAACAGCCTGCGTGACGTTTCATTTATCAGCCCCGGCCACTTGTCTTGTCGTACTCATCTGCACTGACCACGGTTACTTCTCCGGTTTCCCTGATCATCACGCTAAAAAAGCGACGACTGTCGCTGGCAGACTGAAACCGCACTTCAGCCGGGGTCACGTCGCCACTGGACCAAATATAGAGATCAGGTTTTTTCATGCTTTCTTCGTTTTCAAACAGCCCTGAGTCGGTGAAAAACGAGTCACTATCATGCTGCTCTTCAGCATCCAGAGCAGCCTGCCAGATCAGCTCGCCCGGCATAAAGTCCAGATTGATGGCTTCTGAAAGCTCTTTCTCTGTGAGCAATCGGTCACTCTGCATTAACTGCCATTTGTCTTCGTGCCACTCCATAAACTGATAGCCGTTGTCGGTCAACCTGACCCCAAGGTCTTTACCTTTGAGCAATGACTCTTCGTGGCCAGTTTTCACCAGAGCAGCAAATCGCTCTGCGTCCGTTTTTAAACGTGCAGAACTGTCTGCCGGTTCCAGAGTAGGCAATACGACAGCGGTAGCAATGCCCAGCAGTACCAGAACCAGCATAATTTCAAGCAGGGTGAAACCAGCGTGCTTCATCAGGAATTCATGTTCCAGTTGCCGATGTCATCGTCAGAACCCGCCTGTCCATCAGGTCCGGCAGAGAAGATATCGATATCACCAAATTCACCGGGAGACTGCATCAGGTAGTCATTACCCCACGGGTCTTGGGGTAGACGACGGATGTAGCCATTGTCACGGTAATTTCCGGGTTGAGGGCTGCCGGAAGGCTGTTCTACCAGAGCATTCAACCCTTGCTGAGTGGATGGGAAGTGATTATTGTCCAGCTTGTACATGTCCAGTGCGTTTTCCAGCGTCACTATGTCACTGACCGCCTTCTGCTGGTCTGCTTTTTTTTTGTTACCCAGAACATTCGGGGCCACCATACTGGCCAGAACGCCGAGAATCACGATCACCACCATGATCTCGATCAGGGTAAAACCCTGCTGTTTTTGTCGATCTACCTTTTTCGTAGTCATTGGTCATTAACTCCTAATCCACATGGTCCGATCTGTATCAGGCTCATGTTTTTTTCTGAAAAACGCTTAACTTAAACCCCCTGGTGCCTGTTAACCACCTGATACCAGTGAGTTAAGGTCCAGCATCGGGGTCAGAATCGCCATAACGATAAACAGCACCATGCCCGCCATGGAGACAATCAGCAATGGGCCAAAAACACCCAGGGCAATGTTCACCTGGTTTTCAAACTGTCGATCCTGGCTGTCCGCTGCCCGGCCCAACATCTGTTCCAGCTCACCCGACTTTTCACCACTGGCAATAATGTGAAGCATCATGGGCGGAAACAGTTGTGTCTGATCCAGTGCCACCCAGAGGCTGGAACCTTCCCTCACCCGCTCCGAAGCTTGCTCAAGGGATTTCCGGATAAAAGAGTTGGACATGACCTCGGCGGAGATTCTCATACCCTCCAGAAGCGGCACTGAACTACTACTGAGAATACTGAGTGTCCGCGCAAAACGGGAGGTATCAACACCGGCACCCACCTCGCCCATAACGGGCATTTTCAGCATCCATCGGTCATGGGTCAGTCTCCGTTCAGGATTAACCAGCAAGCGCTGCCTCAGGAATAAAAGCATGATAAGACCAGCTAATACACCGAAGCCGTAGTCCCGAACAAAATTACTCATGGCAATCAGAGCCAGGGTCATCGCTGGCAGATCCTGTCCGAGATCCGCAAACTGTTCCACTACGGTAGGTACCACGGTTGCCAGCAGAATGGCGATGACCGAGACCGCCACGATGGTGAGAATGGCGGGATAAATCATGGCCTGAATCAGCTTGCCCCGGATCACCTGACGCTGTTCGGTGTAGTCCGCCAGTCGCTCCAGAACCGTATCCAGGTGACCGGACTTTTCGCCAGCCGCCACCATGGAACAATAGAGTGTGTCAAAGGTTTTCGGGTAAATCGCCAGACTTTCTGCCAGCGTCCGTCCTTCCAGTACCTTCGCTCTTACGGTAGTGATCATGGCTTTCAGGTGGGATTTCTGAACCTGACGGGACAGAGCCTGAAGACACTCTTCCAGAGGAATGGCAGCCGCTACCAGAGTCGCTAGCTGACGAGTCAACATGGCGACTTCAGCCGGGCTGGCTTTCTTCTCGAACAGAGAAAACGACGCCCGTTCGCCACTGCTCTTTTGTTCGGATTCAGTAATGGCCACCGGAGCCAGACCTTCCAAACGCAACTGCTGACGAAGCTGGCGGGGGGAATCAGCCTCAAGCACCCCTTTGCGTTTTTTACCCTTTTTATCCAGGGCTTCATAAGCAAATACGCCCATTATTCCTCCCTGGTCACCCGCAGTACTTCTTCAATGGAAGTCATACCCGCAAGAACTTTACGAAAGCCATCTTTCTGGATACTGGGACTGGTTCTGCGAATCACATCTTCCAAAGCCTGTTCACCTACACCTTCATGAATCATACGGCGGACTTCATCGTTGACCAGAAATAATTCATGAATGCCGGTTCGGCCTTTGTAGCCACCACCATGACATTCGGAACAACCTTCAGGGCTGGCTTCGTGAACGGGTCTGCTGTCAGAGTCGTCTATTCCCAACAGCTTTCGCTCATGAGGCGTTGGCTCTCGGGCTACTTTACAGGAAGGACAGAGGGTACGAACCAGACGCTGGGCCAGAACGCCCAAAAGACTGGATGACAGCAGGAAAGGTTCAATGCCCATATCCCTCAGGCGTGTGACAGCACCGATAGCCGTATTGGTGTGCAGGGTACTCAGTACCAGGTGACCGGTCAGGGAGGCCTGAATAGAAATTTCTGCGGTTTCGAGATCACGAATCTCACCCACCATCACCACGTCCGGGTCCTGACGCAGGATGGCACGCAGCCCCCGGGCAAAGGTCATATCGACCTTGGGGTTGACCTGTGTCTGACCCACGCCTTCGAGATCGTATTCCACAGGATCTTCAACAGTGAGAATATTACGTTCGGTGTCGTTGATTTCTGTCAGACCAGCGTACAGTGTCGTACTCTTACCGGAACCGGTCGGGCCTGTGACCAGCAGAATACCGTGAGGTTTATGCAGAGCTTCACTGATATGCTGATGAATATCGGGCGTCATACCTAAACTGGACATATCCATGCGGACACTGTTGCGATCCAGCAAACGCAATACGATTCGCTCACCATGACGAGAAGGCAGTGTCGATACCCGGACATCGACGGCACGACCACCCAGTCGCAGGGAAATACGACCATCCTGAGGAACCCGCTTCTCGGCAATATCCAGTTTGGCCATAACCTTGATACGGGATACCAGCAATGCCGCCAGCTTGCGCTGGGGTCGAAGGATTTCTCTCAAAACACCATCGACACGGAAGCGAATCACCAGACAGTTTTCGAAGGTTTCGATATGAATATCGGAGGCCCCTTCCTTGATCGCCTCGCCCAACATGGCGTTGATCATTCGAATGATCGGGGCACCATCGTCGGCATCCAGAAGGTCTTCGTTGTCAGGCAATTCCTCTGCCAGAGAGTGAAGCTCTTCATCATTGCCAATATCATTCATCAGCTGACGGGCAGCCGATGAGTCTTTTTGATAATAGCTCGACAGTCTCGCCTCAAAGTCACCCTCAGACAGGGATTTGATGTCAATCGGGCCTGCAACAAAGCGACGAACTTCAGTAATAGCGGCTCTGGAAGATTGACCATTGACGTACAAACAGAAATTACCCTGCTGCTCTCTTTCCAGCAGGACACCGAAGTTACGGGCAAAGGCAAAGGGCAGCTCCAGAACACCCGCAGGGAGATCTTGTGCCGCTTCCTGAGCAGAGGCTTCGGTTTCCTGATCAGCTGTTATCGCCGGACTCTGCATCGCTCTTCTCCGACTGTTTACTGGCTACCTTGTCATCGTCTTTCTTGTCGTTTTTTTCTTTCTCTTTTTCTTTCTGATCGGCTTCATCCAGTTTCTGGCGCGCTCTGTTCATCAGATCGGAGTTAGAGGGGTATTCCGGCAGGACCGGGGTTCTTGCATCAGGCATCAGCTCAACGCCCTGATCACGACGATCCAGCTGTCGGGCACGCATATAGCTGTATTTCTTACCGCTGATACTGGTCAGGATGTTATCGTCACGAATGATGGTGGGCCTCAGGAAGACCATCAGGTTACGCTTTTTCACCTCGCTGGAGGTGGAGCGAAAGAGAGCACCTATGTAGGGAATGTCACCCAGCAGTGGCACTTTGGAAACACTTTCCTGCACGTCTTCATCCAGCAATCCGCCAATAACAATGGTGTCACCACTGCGTGCCATGATGGATGTTTTCACTTCACGTTTGGAGAAAGTGACATCGACGGATGTGGTACCATTAACACCAGACACTTCCTGAGTAATATCCAGCATCACCGAATCTCCCTCATTGATCTGGGGCTTAACAGTCATCTTCACACCTACTTCCTTACGCTCTACGGTCTGGAAAGGGTTGTCGTTGTTTGAACTGGAGGCAGAACCGGTGATAACAGGGACTTCGTCGCCCACTATGAAAGAAGACTCTTCGTTATCCAGCGTCATCAGGCTCGGAGTCGCCAGAACATTGGATTTTGTTGAGCTGGTAACAGCCTGCAAAAGGGCTGTCCAGTCGCCGGATGTGATACTGAAGGCCGCACCAGAAACACCGGCCAGAGCATCATATAATTTGGTGTAATCACCCGGCTGATCAGGATTGACAGTGACATTGCCATTTTCACTGATGACTGTTGAGCCTGGCTTATCTTCAGCATCTTTCAGACCGGCCATGATCTGGCCAATCGGAACCGTTCGGCCATCGTTAAACTGCATCATACTGCCGCTGTTAGCATTGGCTAGCTGGAAGGAGAGGTTAATGCCATCGCCATCCGCTACCTCAACGATAATGGCTTCGACCAGAACCTGGGCACGACGAATATCAAGCTGCTTGATGACACTTTCCAGACTTTTCATAATGTCTGGCTGAGCGGTGACCACCAGAGCGTTGGTTTGCTCATGAACATTGATACTGAACTTCTGGTTATTACGAACAACTGTCTTACCGCTGTCTTTTTCTGCCTGAACCGTTTGACCCACACCTTCCATGACTTCTTTCAGTTCTTCCGCCTTGGCATACCTCAAATAGAAGACGCGGGTATTGCCGGATGATTCCTGTTCGGCATCCAGTTGATAGACAATACGATTCACTTTTTGCAGTTGTCTTGTCTGGCCGGCAACAATCAGTCGATTGCTGCGATCATCAGCAACCACGGTCACCCGGGAAGTACTGCCCTTGCCGCCTTTTTCCTGCAGCAGGGAAGTGAGAATTCGCTGCATTTCAGAAGCAGAAGCGTACTCGAGCTGAATAACCGAGAAGTTTCGGTTGCCGGCCATATCCACTCGTCTGACAATCTCAACCAGACGCTTCACATTGGCTGCACGGCCGGTCATCAGAAGAATGTTGGAGGGGTCGTAGTGAACGACATTGCCCGCTGTATCATTCAGCTGGCGCAATAACGGAGACAGTTCTCTCACCGGCACGTTCTGAACCGGTAGCACCCAGGTAACAAACTCATCACCCTGCCCCGGCTTTTGCCTGTCAGCCATTGCAATCGCCGACATTTTTGCGTTCTTGTCCTGAACAATTTTCAGGACATTATTCTCTTGTTCGATAACGGCAAAACCGTGGACTTCCAGAACGTTCAAAAAGAGCTGATAGTATTGTTCAGCATTGAGTTTGTCATAGGAACGGACCGTTACAGAGCCACGCACAGCGGGGTCCAGAATAATGGTTTTGTTCAGAGTGGCGCTGACTGTACTGGCAAATTCAGCAATATCGGCCTTTTCAAAACTGGCAGAATATTGCTGGAAATTGGCAGATGTCTGACCGGCAAAAAAAGATGTTGTAGCCAGTAAAATTCCTGCTGTCACTGAGCAGATCTGTCTGCGCAGCCGTCTCATAACATCCTGATTTACACATTTCCGGGCCATGGCCCCGCTAAGCGATTCAGGGAATAATATTAATAACCCTGTTTTTCCTCTAACACTCATAGTCTGACTTCTATTTCATAGAGACGACCATTTCTTTCAATGGTCATCGATAGCTGGGTGAGCTGCTTGATTTCCTGCAGCAGCTTCATGGTGTCGTTGCTGTCACTCAGGTCATATCCGTTAATAGACAGGGCTATATCATCAGGCTTCAGGCCTGACTCACGAAAAACGTCAGGAAGCTTGCCAGGGGTTAACTGATAGCCAACCAGCTGACCATCCTTCTGAGCCGCGTTGATCTGGACAAAATCCGTAAAAGAGGCTGGATCAGAGATCACTCGTTGACGTAATTCTGCCAAACGACTACTGTCTCTTTTTTCTACTTTTCGATCCGCTTCATCGGGGTAAAGCAACAAGGCTTCGAGCTTGCCCCTGTTGAATACAATCACCCGATCTTCATAAATATCTTTCACTTCAGCACTGGAACCCTGAAGCTTTTCACCAATTCGATAAGTGCGATCACGGCCACCGGAATGAATCACAGCGACGGAATCAGCAGGAACTGAACTGGCAACAATACCGGTTACTTTTGCAGACAGGCGGGACTTTGGAACGGCGTTGGGGTCGATATCGCTTTTATCCGTTTGTTTCAGCTTGACAGGCTCCTGACCAAACAGATGAAAGTCATTCAGCGCAGGGTAGGCATCCTGTTCCGATTGACGACCATTTACCACCGTTGATTGAGGCTGCCAAGAATGAATCGTGGCGCTGTCAGAACCTTTCAGGACTTGCCATGTAAGACGAGCCAGCTGCTGAGTCAGAAGAATGACCAGCAGTACTTCACAGCCAATAATCAGTCGCCGCACCCCGGTCTGTGACAACACACCGGCAATGTTAAAGTCAGGCGAGGACAGAGGGCCAGAGGCTTTTAGTCTGTTGAGCAGGGTTGGTGGCATGGTACAACTTATTCATCAATTCGTTTATCAGTCCAATGCCCATAAAACCGGCATTAAGATTCTTGTTTTCTCAGTTGCTACTATTAGTGGTACATAGGTACTAAAAATTAGCTATACGTGCAAATACTTATAATAACAACGAGTTCTTCAGCGCCTCCGGTGTACAAGGGCTAAAGCAAAACGGCCCTGATCTCGATCCAGGTAAAGTCGATCGATTTGATGATAATGGTTCACTGTTACACTCTCGTGAAGCCATCAGAATCAGCTCTTTGAATACGAATGATACTGACCATACCTGGCTTCATTAGCGGGTACTTCACGGATTCCTTCATTTCTTGAGTCATAAAAAGTCCAAAACCGGGTGAGATAACAGCCTCAATATCGACCTGACTTTGCTGAAAAACAACAAGGTTGGAAAAATCTGGTCTTATTCGTTGGCTCCCTGGTGTAAGTTAGTAGGAAGCCCCCTCCCACTGAGTGGCAAGGGTATTGCGAAGCAAACTTTGGTAGCGGGCTCAATAAATATTAAAAAACACAAGAGCATAAGGATCATGAGACTCAACAATGCAGCCTTTCTGTCGGCAGTACCTTTGGTGCTATCTGTTTTTTCAACGTCGGTCGTCGCACAACCTGAAAGTATTCATTTCAGCTACGGGCCCGATCTTTCCAGTAAAATAGAGGTTAAGGACACTCGTCTGGCCCTGAGATGGCATTTAAGTGACGAAGGACTTCTCGAACATTCAGAATGGAATGACCGCTTTCTTCTCGATACCTCGGTTTCTTACTGGGATAATCAACTGGATGCAAGCCCTTCGCATAGCTCGAAAGGTGGCGATGATATCTATGGCTTTTTCATGACTCCGGTATGGCAATTCAAAAGTCCCGGCGGACGGTATTACTTCGATGCAGGTCTGGGCGTTGGCTGGATCAGCGACACCCAGATTCGTTACAAAGGCGACCAGCCTTTAGAAAAAAGCACTCATTTACAGTTTGAAGCCATGCTGGGTGCCGGTATTTTCCTGGGTTCTGAAAACAGTTTTGACCTGGGCGCCAAGTTGCTTCATTACTCCAATGCTTATATCAAACGGCCCAACATGGATTTGAATGTGATCCAGTTCTCGCTTGCGTACCATTTTTGATACGAAATGCCCGGCAGTTGTCGGGCGTTTCATTGATTCACTGATTCTCTGTTATAACTTAGTTTTGCTGGAAATAATGTTCATGGCAGGCCCTGTCTTGTGATTACAGGGATAGTGGTAGGTATGTATAGAGCTGGGAGGGTAAAACTCTGTCGTAGAGCTTATTTGGAAGGAAAGCTTCTCATCCTTGAGAGTGCATTGGCAAACCAGATTCGCCGGATTCTTCCATTGGACAGACAGCTGACCACGTTAAAAATTAGTAAGCTTTATCGCTGACAAATCCTTTAAATATCGTCTTGAAAACAATTTTCACATCTAGCCATAAAGACCATTGCTCAAGGTACTTAATGTCGAACTCAACTCGCTTCTGCATTTTCTCCAGGGTATCCGTTTCCCCCCGGTAGCCATTAACCTGAGCAAGACCTGTGATACCGGGTTTGATCTTATGACGCTTCATATAAGAGTCCACCAACTCTTTATAATGCTCGTTATGGGCAATAGCATGTGGCCTTGGGCCTACAATGGACATACGCCCTTGTAGCACATTGATAAACTGAGGCAACTCATCAAGGCTGGTGCAACGCAGATAGGCTCCGACTCTGGTAATCCGTGGATCATCTTTAATAGCCTGAGTGACTGAGCCAGCTTCCTCCTGATGCACTTTCATTGACCTGAACTTGTAGACCTTGATCTTCTCTTTTCCCTTGCCATATCGATACTGCTTGAAGAGAATCGGCCCGGGTGAAGACCATTTAACAGCCAGTGCAATCAATAGACAGAGAGGGCTGATCAGGATCAAAATCAGAGAGGCGATCAGAATAT
The DNA here is from genome assembly GCF_024606255.1 of Endozoicomonas sp. SESOKO3. Taxonomy (NCBI): domain Bacteria; kingdom Pseudomonadati; phylum Pseudomonadota; class Gammaproteobacteria; order Oceanospirillales; family Endozoicomonadaceae; genus Endozoicomonas; species Endozoicomonas sp. SESOKO3. Next base: position 2,768 of record NZ_JAHHPR010000489.1, on the reverse strand, counting down.
CTTCTGCTCTCTTGAGAATACTGTTAAAGCCATCAAGAGGACTCCGGGTAATATCAAAAGAATATATGTCGCCAATGATATTTACCTGATGATTGATCAGTGGTAAATCTCTCAAGCCCGGCATGTATTGGATATCTCCAGTTTCATGTCTCAAGATATGAACAATATCCTTTACCGCATCACTGCAACTCAGTGGTAGAAAAATCCAATAGGCGTCAAACTGTTGTCCCTCATTTATCCTGCTCTGTAATTGAGACAGAGCATCCTCAGGCATCTCAAAATAGATAGTATCTTTGATGATGTAGCCTTCACTATTGGGTTTCAGAAACCGGTCAATGGTTTTCTTGAAACCAGCTCCCTTTCCAATAATTAACACCGAACGAGCATTCTCTTCTCTGGCCCAATATCGTTTCACAGCCACTGAAACCATCGAATAAAACAGGACAATCAGTGTGGCATGAGTCAGCATCCATACTGATAGCCAGATTCTTGAGTACTCATATGATATCTTGAAAGCCACTAAAATAAGGAGCAGCCCACTGAACGCCACCAGAAAGGCCATAGCCAGCTTTTTGATCCGTTCAATCCATGGATACCGATTCCAATAGATGTTTGGGCAAAATACACCAAAAGAAACGACAACCAGAAGTGAAAAAATGATGATCAGCATCAGATAGGAATCAGGAAGATTTAGATCCCCAAAACGCATCAGATAAGCAAACCAGCCACTGGCCAGCGCCAGAAGCAAGTCAGAAAGCACAAAGAAAAGCAGAACGCTCATAGAGCGTCTATCCGATGAGCCGTACATCTTTATTAAAGCCTCTTCCTGAATGAAAGGTTTAGTGCTTTGCTATCAACCCGGAACGGCGAATTTCAGCGATGAGTTGAGTGTTGATAAATGCGGACAAAATCGATGAGGTACTTCTGAGGAAAAATGGCATGATCAATACCTTCTTTTCCTCCCCAGCCACCTCCAATGGCCAGGTTTATAATCAAATACATCGGGTCATCAAAAGGCCAGTCAGCTGGACTCTGCCCCTCCTTCTGATAACTGAAGTACTTCTGATCACCCAAATAGAAATCTATAGAGTCGCTGGTCCATTCCACAGCATAAGTATGGAAACTCATCCCCGTATCACTGATAAAAACAGAGCCCGTAGCTGCATTACCTTTCCTGTGGTTTCTGCTTTCGGTATGCAAAGCAGCATGAATACGACCGGGTTGATAACCGACAAACTCCATGATGTCGATTTCTCCGGTTGCAGGCCAACCTAATTCTTCAATACGGGCACCTAACAACCAGATAGCAGGCCAGACACCTCGTCCCTGTGGCAGTTTAGCCCTGACTTCAACACGTCCATGGGTCCACTCAAATCGGGACTGGGTTGTCAGGCTTGCAGAAGTGTAGTGGAAAGATCCTTTCTCTCTACCCGTCTTTCGACACCACCATTGGATGATCCGGTTACCAGACGCGCAGACATTGGCATCTGCACGATCTATCTGATGAGCCTCTATAATCAGAACTCCGTCTTCCACACGGGCATTGCGCCGATCCCGGGTATAAGTCTGCAGCTCAGAATTACGAATGTAGCCTTCTTCATAGTTCCACTTTCTGCTGTCAGGCAAACCGGTGTAGTTAAATTCATCCTGCCAGACCAACTTCCACTCGTTGGCAGGGGAACCGTCAATCACCATCATAGTTACAAGCGTTAGCAATACCTTGACGATGCAGCTGTCTGTATTTTTTTTCTCGTCCATGCTTATCTTCAAGTGTAAGAACGAACAGTCCCACCGGATAAAAGGCCATAGTAAAAGCCATATCCATGGGATAAGTCACATAATGACTCCAGGGGAGATTTATTCGAAATCAATCCGTAAAGAGGCAGTGTTAACACACCACGAGTCAGGTAAGCACTACCCTTGAAGAGACAGGTTAATACCGCTTTTGTAACGGATTTATTAGACCGTTCAATCATTAATCCAGTGGCTCCCATACGGAATGCTCTTCTCAGGGCCCACTGACAATTGAGCCTATCGTCAGCGATGTATTCACTGACAATGGCCTGCTGACACCAGTAGATAGAAGCTCCGGAATGCGTTGCCCTCAATAGTAATTCTTTGTCCTCCCCACCATTAATCAACTCATTGTTAAACATCAGTCCCTCCTGAGAGAGGAAGTTCACATCCATCAGAATATTGTTGGTTGCTCCCCAGCTGACTCTCTGACCATCGTTGATTTTGCGTTCGTGGTAAACCGGAGCATTTCTGAACAATGATGACGTACCATCCGGAAAGATCGCTCTTTGGGGTCCGGTCACGACTTGGCATTTGTGCTTTCTGACCGCTTGAGCCAGTTGAGCTATCCAGTCCTGCTCGGCGAAGGCATCATCATCAATAAAAGTCAGATAGTCGAAATTCAGTTCATCGGCTAATTTCAGCGCACGGTTTCTCGCGTGGGGAATGCCTCGCTTGCACTCCAAAATGTGATAGATGTTCAGTGGAGAACGTTTTCTTAGCTTTTTAATGATGGACTGTACAGTCTTGTCCGGCTTCAGATTATTCTCTACAACGACGATGGAAAGCTGTGCCTCATCAGGCAGTTTCTGGTTTATAAGACTTTCCATACATTCAATAAACGTCTTATTACGTGTACCCGTAGTGAGCGTAGCTGCCAGAATTTTCATCATTAATACCCTAGCAGCCTGTCGGACTCAAGGCTGTCCTACTGCGGTTGCAATAAATTGGTCTAAAAATTCCTGCTTCTTCGT
>NZ_JAHHPR010000488.1:0-2184 GCF_024606255.1 Endozoicomonas sp. SESOKO3 | reverse complement strand
TAACTTCAACTCCATTAACTTCAACTCCATTAACTTCAACTCCATTAACTTCAACCCTGTCAGCTTCAACCCTGTCATCTTCAACTCCGTCAGCATCAACGTCAGCATCAACTCCGTCAGCATCACCTCTGTTGGAATCACTACCTCTGTCAGCATCAGTACTGCCCACATCATTGCCTTCAGACTCACTACTGCCACTTTCATGAGGGCTGTTCATAGCAAATTCATAGTTAGACCCGAACCATTCGACGAATTCTCGCAAGTGGCTTATCCGTTCTCTCAGGTGTCGTGCCTTCTTCTCATATTTACTAAGCTCTTCTCCTTCTTGGCCTTCTGCTGCTTTTTCATCTTTGGCTGCGTCAATCTGCCTATCAAATATTTCCAACATATCATTTGATTGTTCATGCAGGCTCGCTAATCCTGTGCCGAGGGTTACCATTATCACTTGGTAATCATCTGCCTCAGTAAAAGCTATTTGTAATTGTTTCTCTATGAAGTCTTTCAGAGCTTGAAGTAATTCTCCAAATAATTCAGGACCTTCATTTCCATCATTGTATTTTGCATCTTCTGATACTTTCTTGAATGCTTCAAATAACCTCTGTTCTTTGCTTGTTGTGTCTGAAGAGTCAGTGTCGGTTTCTAACCACTTTGATTTTCTAAAATAACTTAACAGGTTTTCAATATGTGAATCTGTGAACTGTATAACGGAAGGATCAAGCAGCATGCTTATGGCATGAATCAAAGTCATAAATTGATTGTTAGAGGCAACTAACTTAGGATTGTTTTCACCATATGATTCTATTAGCTTTAACATTCGTTTATGTGATTTTATGTTGCGCTTATATAGCGGTATCCCGTTCTTCTCAACACCATAGTTGAGAAGGCTGGTAGCAGCTGCCAACAGTGGATCGGGTGATGCGCTGGATCTTTCGTCTTCTGAGTAAAAATTCAGTTGTTGCAAAAAATCAAGGCGCGCTTCTTCGAGTATTTTCAGGGCAGAAAAGACATTTTTGGATTCTTTAACATTACCTTTTAAAAGTTCGGGATCTTCGATGGGTTCTTTTATACCCAAAAGGTTACCCCTTGTGGCATGGAGCCTCCCTATACCAGACAAGCCGACAGCATGAAGCAGGAATGAGTTAAAAAAAACATTAGCCATTTGAGGGGATGACCCATTTGACTTGAGGGCTGTATAGTAACTCATCAACAACATCGCGAGGCTCTCTCGTTGTTGTGGTTTGCTTATATCGACAGGAGATTCGGCGCCCTGAATATCATACAGAACACTAATCAACGCATTTTGGTTTTCGTTGAGCGTTATGCCAAGAGTTTTTATCAAATGATCAATCATGCTTGCAATTGATCGGGCATGTTCGGGAGGGGTTTCCGGAATTTCCTCCAACATCATATTAATGTGGTTTGTATTAATATCTGTAGTTATGGCACGGATAATTTCGGAAATTACCCCATGGAGCATCACGGGGAGAGGAATTTCGATTAAAGATTGCAGCGGCTGTGCTGTAGCTCCCTCCGGTTCTGTTGAATTTTCATCCTTTTTTTCGCCTTGCTCATTTTCATAGTTCATGGCAAAGACAAGGTTGGTCGCATTCGGGTTGAGAACTAAAGTAGGGATATTCCCTACGTAAGCATTGTGATTAATCAAATCGTCCAGAAAGCTGGACTCTTTTGTTGGTTTTTCTAAAACAAGCCTCTCCACCGATGGTGTTGATAAACCATTTTTTGCCAGTAGTTCTGAGCAGGGGCAAGCCATCATGATGAGGCCAAGGGAAGCGGCAACCGACTGATTAGCCATGTTACGATGGAAAAAGATCGATTGCCTTGCGGTTGCTGATAATTGGGAAGCGGAGTTATTCATCAACATCTGCCTTTTTTAATTTATGGATGCCCTGATAAAGTAGTCCACAGATTGCAGAAGTGCCCAATTTTAAGCATCTTCAAACTCAGCCTGATCGCTCAGGCAACCCCGTTTTCTAAGCGCAGGAATTGCCGAGAGCTTGGAGTTCCAAGGTTCAAGGCCTGTGCACAAGGCAAGGCAGTTACAATCTGGACTTAAACCCGGGAGTGGCATTCGAACAGCGCAGAACCGGCTACTGCCAATGACGTTATGGGGCACAAATGGAACGGCCTTAAACAGTAACGTCTTCGAGCCAGCAGTTCGCCGGT
>NZ_JAHHPR010000487.1:0-10081 GCF_024606255.1 Endozoicomonas sp. SESOKO3 | reverse complement strand
TTGATCTGAATCTTGTTCTGAATCTTGTTCTGAATCTTGATCTGAATCTTGATCTTGATCTTGATCCAGATCTGGATCTAGATCTGAATCTTTATCTTGATCTGAGTCTGAATCTGGCTCTGCGTCTGGAACAGAAACAGGAAGCGCTTCGTTTGAAAAACCACTACCGGATGATTCTAATAAAGTCATTTGACTGGTTGAAGCTCCATCAAAAGCAACATTCCATTTACTGCAACCGGGCTCCGTTCGAGGATCCCATCTTAGCTTAATAATCAAAGGTTTTTCTTCACACTGGCAAGTTTTTTCTGTGGATAAATAAACTATGCCGGGCATGGGCTCTTTGCCATTTCTTCTCGAGATGCCACACTGCCCATTTTTTTTTATTCTTACCCGGGCAATCACCCTTTTTTCTCTATACCGCTTGCCACATTGATCACATCGACAATTACAGACATCAAGACTAAGGCCACACTGCTTACACTTTTGATGACCTGATTTATCTACGACTATTTTAGCTTTATTAGTTTCGTCATATCCTTGACTGTAAAATGCTCCAAGCAATAGAAATACAAACGACAGTACACTCAAACCTGCTCTGAGCATAAAGCCTCCTAAAACAAACCGTTCAGGCAGACTAGATACTTAATTGAGATTAGTCATGGGGAATCGGAAAAATTACTCATCTTTTCGATAAAATGATTTATTCCATCCAAAGCGAGTCATCAGATCAGAAAAAACATCATCCAGCGAAGCAGACAAAAGGAGCGGTCGATGAGTAACGGGATGACTTAACTCCATGTCGGTACAGGACAGTAGTAATCTTCCTGCTGAAAAGTATTGGGCAAAATATCGATTATGAACCCCCTTCCCATGCTTGGCATCGCCAATAATCGGGTGGGCTATGTGCTTCATATGTCGACGAATCTGATGCTTCCTGCCCGTTTGGGGCCAGACCCTCACCAACGAGTAACGGCTGGTTGGGTATCTTTCGATGGCAAAAGGCAGCTCAACAGTCGCTAGTCTTTCATAAGCGGTAACTGCCTTCTGGGCTGGTTTGTCCTGACGAGCCTTGCGGTCTGTCATTTTATCCAGCTCTTCTTTCAGAGGATAATCAATCACACCAGACTCTGGCACATACCCCCTTGCGACTGCTAAATAGGTTTTCTTTACCAACCCCTCCTCAAATTGTTTTCCAGCCAGTCGGGCAACCTCCGATGACAGGGCAAACAGCAAAACACCCGAAGTGGGCTTATCCAGACGGTGCAGTGGATAAACATGCTGGCCTACCTGATTTCTGACGATCTGCAAAGCAAACCGGGTTTCATTCCGGTCAATCATAGATCGATGCACCAGTAGGCCCGATGGTTTGTTCACCGCTATCAGCCATTGATCCTGATAAATGATTTCCAGTGTTTCTGAAGTCTCTTCCGACATGCACAACTTCTCAATATCAAAGGAGGCTATTTTTATTCGGACACGATGTGCTTCTTGAATACGAAGAGGTAGTCAGGCTCCCCGACAATAAACACAGTTCCCTGCCTGTCCATGGTAACCCCCTCTGGCTGTTTAATCGTATTCTTCAGTCCGTGCCAGCCCTTCTCCAGTTCCATAACACTGACGGTATCTCCATTCTCATCCAGCTCTGTCAGAGAATCGGACTGATCACTGAGCACAACAAAATGCCTTGAAACCGTATCGTAGTGCATACCTGACAGATCCCGATTGAAAAACCTCAGGCTTTTTTCCATTTCCTTTTGCTCTGTAATCACCAGCTTTCTATCCTTCCCCTGCTCGGTGAAACCATCGATACGAAAAATCCGGATGGGATCTCTCTCCTTGAGGACATAGATCGATTTTGTCTCTGGATCCCAGGCAATCCCTTCAAAACCTTTGTTGCCCCCTTCTCCTATGCCAAAGGTAAAACTGGGGGCATTGGAGAAGTCTATCTCATTCGAGCTCGTTTTAATGTCCACCATCAACAATTCCTGCTGACGTTCGTTCACAATGATAAAACGATCTCCATCAGCCCAGGCAATGCCTTCTACGTCAGCATTAAGATTGGATGTCAGCTTTCTCTTAAGGTTTCCATTCCGGTCGTACTCAAGCACATTAATTGCAGAACCTCCTCCGGATACAACATAAAGGGAATCGGTGACAGGACACCACGTCACTCCGGAGACCTGGTCTCCTGCATCGGCAAGTTTCAGAGGTCCTGCCGCTAACTCATATTCATTCAGCCCGATGGCATCCTCCCGCTGTTCACGGGTAATCGTATGAGACAGGTATTCATTGTAGAGTTTGTTATCGATATCGAAATAGTTGATAGCGATCACGGCCAGAGTCAGAATGATAATGATCCCGAGGGAAAGTTTTTTGGAGTGCTTCATAACGAGGGAATACGCCAGTTTCAAGGAGCCTGATGATGGGCAAAAAGCTGTTAGATCACCTCGAGATCAGACAAGTCAGCTCTCATAAGACTATCGGTACCCAGATCGAAGCCCGCCACTGAAACATGAACATCAAACAAGCTTTTCAGGGCTCTGAGATCTCTCAGCTCGGGCCAGCGACCCCGATCTTCTTCCCAGGCAGACAGTTCGTTTTCCATCATGTCCCGGGCATGGTTGGCTAGTGATGCTTCCAGACCTTCCTCCGTTTCCTGCTCATCCAGCAGGTAGGAGCCACCTTCCAGACTCCAGTCTTGCGGCAATTCTGTCCCCAGTCCTTTTGCCCAGTCAATAAAAGGCTGTCTGGGCTTCAGGGTTACAACACAGCGATTAATAAACTTCATGACTTCTACCCTAAAAGTGCAGCTCTATCGGACTCTGTGACCGCTTCGTATTGCCTGATGAGCTGCCATTTCCGCTCAAGGAGAATGATTTATGAGGCTTTAATACCATCAGTGCTTCACAAACGCAGCATTATGCTCCTGGTAGATACAGAAAATCAAACAGTGGGAATCAAACATACTGTCAGCACAATGGCCTGAAGCCAAGACCCACTGGAAGGTATGGCACCAAAGTCAGACGGTGGTGCGCCACCAAAAAAAATCAGCACAGTCGGTTTTGCTGTACACGGAATGAAAACCCGGCAATTCTTGTCTAAATTGTGCGATGGCAGTTCCAGACTCCAGTTTCCGGAGTCTTATTGCTTCTAACCTAATTCTACCAAGGGCTGGATGCGATCTGATTATCAAGCACGAAAAACCGCAGAATCAAGTGAGAACAGATTCGCGATTGTCCATGAAATTGCAGTAAGCCCAATTCGAAACAGTGGAGAAGTTGTTCATGAATCTTTTGTTCAGCGCGAAAGGCTTTTTGCTTCCTTGCGCCATTGTGCTGTTATGCCTTTCTGTTAAGGTTTCAGTGGGTCTTCAAGGAGTGACTTTATCTCTATCTATGGTTGAGCCTGTTCTGGCAAAAAGCGGAGTTGCGGTATCTGATGAAGGTACAACCATTCAACTCGGTAACAGAGTCATTTATCTGGATGACTTAACCCGGGATGACGTGAACTGGATATGGCAGTCGTTCTTGTATGGAGGTGTCATGTCGGCCATATTTTCTACCATGGCTTTGAGTTATGGGTTTTATTTTCACCATCACTGGCTCAATTCCTGTTCCATTGCGATATTAGGTACGGCAACGTCAGCCCTTCTTTATACGGATGCGATTCTAACCCGATTCAGGTTTGGATATGCTTTAGTTCGGAATGTTTTTTCTCTTGATTATCCTATGCCTTATGCCGCCGTTGCCTGCTTAGTGCTGACAAGAGAAGAGCACAACCAGAATAATCCCCTGCGAACATACGTTAGTCCAAAGCTTTTATTGCTGTTACCGCTGGTAAAAATTCTAAGCTTGTTGTTCTTTGAAGATAAGGGTAATACCAAAACCCATATGGATTTGACCATGGCAGGACGCGCAGCCGGTTTGTTCATTATCTATACCGGACCATCTCCTATGAAGAGGATTTCTTACAAGCTGGAAAGAGCAGGGGTTAGCGAACTCAGTGCAGACCATGATGGTTACAGCGCTCTGGCAAAAGCTATGGATGAGAATGGCCTCAGCGCTGTCTATATAGCTCCATCATTTTTTAAGTTCTTTCCAATGCCTTCGTCTAAGCCGGACGGCAATCAAGTGCCAGAGTATCTTGTTGCACTGGCCTTCATCTGTTTTCATGTGCACGATGGTGATGAACTGGTATACGGTATGCTGGTCCAGAGGGCTTCTGATTTGAAAAAATCGGAAGTTTTTCCACCTTATCTGTTGTCTGCTTTTTCTAATTCTTATAATCGCTCGGCTATCGTCAAGGCTCGAACGCTTCTTGCCCCAGTGTTTCTTGAAGAAGTCGCTCAGTTTCTCAATGAGTATGGCAACAATAAAACTGTCCAGACTAAGGATATAGCAGGAAATGTCCTGCATTATTACTTTTATAACAGGGAAAGCCGGGGGGAGGTTGCTGACATACAACACACTAAAGATACTTCGTATTTCACTTTTCCCGGTTCAGATGGATTCTCTGAGGCTACTATCACCTGGAGCAGCCAGATTGATGGACAGCAAACATTGGCTCTGGATAGTGGCTGCAATGAGGATAACAGCTGTGTATTTTCTCAGTATAAAGTGCCTGCATGGGTCAATAAAGTGTTAAGTATTCAGTTGGCTTACCTGGGATATTTTGTCGGTTTCAACTGGGCCCAAAGCGCTGTTAATGCTGTCCGTTCAGGCAAGCATGTATTACCAAATTTTGAAGCTACGGATTACAACGGTGATGAAGACCGTTGTCCAGTCTGTATGCGTCCATCAATAAGCAATGAAGAGGGTACCTTTGATGGACTCAATGAGGATGAGCCTGTCGCGTTACTGAACCTGGCATGCAAGCACCCTATCTGTGCAGATTGTCAGAACCAGTTGATCCAGAATCAACTGGATGACAACCTACTCTCTGCCTGGAAGTTACAGCGCTTTGGTGTTAAGTGTCCAACCTGCAACCAAAAATCCTCTTTCACTCTGCTACCTTAAGTTCATGTATCTGAAAGGTGCTGTTCAATTCAAAAGTGGAAGCCCTCCCATCAAGGGGTTCAGAAGGAGCAAAAAAAATTTTGTCCTTTCTCCCCAAGGGGGTTGCTGCTTTTTCACTTTCGAACGAACAGCGCCTACCTGAAAAGTGTCTGCTTTCTTGGGGTGGTGTAAAGAGTCGGGGGTAGCGAGTTTGATTTCTTATAGGGCTGATGCATTGTTTTATTTTGCCATGGAAAAAATACTGGTGTTGTTTTTTATGTTGGCTTCCTGCTTTTCTCTGGCCAATGAAGAGGTCGGTTTTTATCCAGACAATAGTACTGCTATGGCTGTGTTTGAGGGCGTTCAAGGGCACCCCTCTGAAATCGAAAGTGCATTAAAAGAGCAGGGTTTGGATAATTTAACTTTTAATGGAGAGGGCAGAAAAGATCTGGAAAGAATCAATAGTATTTTCAGTAATGCAGTCAAAGATAATGATCGATACGGGCTTGCTCTTCAGGATTTTAGAGATTCGAGTCGACTTGATGATGTCTTTTATGATGAAGGAGGGCTGCATGCAGCAGACCATTTGATCGATGAAGCACTTTATGATGATCCTGAGTTGTTGCAGACTGTTAATGAGGCCTTGAAACAAGGGTTCTCGTTTTTGCCCCTGGTTTACTCTCAATACAGTACATGGTGGCACTTATATAATAGCGTCGGGGATTTCTATCAGGTTCTAAAAGACAGACTGGCGGCTATGCAGGAGCAGCCAGTGCAAACCGTTGGAAAAAAGTCTGATCAATCAAGTTTCCTGAATTGTTTTTTTTCTGGAAGTAAGTCCCAGTGCTATAAACCTGAAATGCTTAGCTATGCCATTTCAGGTATCAGCGTGGCCTGGCTATTATATACAAGTTATCGACTTCTTTATGTCTACAGAGATCTCAATGTACCATCCGCTGCTTTTGTCGCAGTTACTCTGGCACTGGGTACTCTGACTTCAGCCTGGTGGGGGGAAAGTAATTCGATCTACGCTATTTTGGCTGTTCAGGCACTTCGGGGCTATTTCCTGGTAAGCGGTCATCATCGTGAATTGTTCAGCTCTAATAAACTGGTCAGAATTTTAGTGGCGTCTTATTATGTAAGTTCGGTTTTGAGTTCGATAGATAATCTACGCAATATTGGCTACTGGTCTGCTTTCAGGAAAGCTAATTGGCCTGCATATTATTTCTGTACCACATTGGCTGTGACCTCAGTTTTGGCTTACATCAGAAATATTCGTATTCCTGAGGCAATGCTGGTGACGGTGGGAGTCTCGACTTCAGCTTATCTGGTGACGGCATTTGCAGCCCTATACGGTGCTCAAAATATGCAGATGGAACACTGGCATTTGCTGCTTGTATATGGCGGTATGATTATAAATTCCATGATTGAATCGGCAGGAATGTACAATGTTATCCCTCAATTGACTCAACAGTCTGTGATTGCCTTACGCTATGCCTACTCTTTAACAACACCTGTTCCAGATGTTGTGGAGGGTTTTGATCCCGTATATTACATGGTAATGTCTATTGTCGTGCCTGTGTTTTATTTGCTAAATGTCCCGGTTCTGTAGGTATTGCAAAGCAAAAGCACTACTGATCTTGCCCAGCCTCGCGGGAGCCTGACCGAGAATAAGAATTTTAGCGCAGGCTCATCCGCCCTTTTTTCGACATGATCAAAAAATAATCGGGTATTAGGCGTTTTTTGATCAGATTTTACGTTTTCTGCCCATCCACTTGCCTTTATGCCACCATTTTTAATCTTTTTGCTTCTTCAAAACGAATCAATCCACTGGAAATCGATTTGGCAATTTTTTTAAAAGCAAATGTGCAGTTTCTGTTGTCTCTGCACAAAATCAAATATATTGTCCGGCACAGTGGCCTGAAGCCCAGGCCCACTGGAAGTTAAAGCCGCCCAGCTGGCCGGTAACATCGAGAACTTCGCCAATAAAGAAAAGCCCCGGCTGAATGCGGCTCTCAAAAGTTTTCGATGAAACTTTCGCAGTGTCTACACCGCCCAGCGTGACCTCTGCTTTTTTATAGCCTTCTGTACCAGAGGGTTTCAATGGCCAGTTTTCCAGTGCAATAGCCAAGTCTTCAAGCTCAGTCGAAGTATATAGTGCCACCAGCTTTTGACCATTGTCAGTTAATAATCTCAGTTGACCCTGCACACACAGTGCTTGAGACAACCTTTTGGTCATATGTTCAGACAAGATAGTTGCAGTCTGAGCCTTGGGTCTCTGTTTGACACAGGACTTAAGCCAGTCATGAATATCTGTGCCGGGAATCCAGTTGATGGAGACCGTATCTCCCGGCTTCCAGTAGGATGAAATCTGTAAAATGACCGGCCCGCTGACACCACGATGAGTAAACAGAATATTTTCCCGGAAAGACTGTCCATTGCAGCTGGCCACCACTTCTGAGCTGACGCCGGAAAGTTCTATAAAGTGCTTCAGCCAGGCTTGATCCATGATGAAAGGCACCAGTGCAGGTTTTTGCTCAATCAGTTCATGACCAAACTGTTCCGCTATCTGATAGCCAAACCCTGAGGCTCCCATTGTCGGAAATGATAAACCACCGGTTGCCACCACCAGTGACTGACAGGAGAACTCACCGATATTGGTTACCAGAGCGTAATCCGAAGAGTCATTGAGCTTGATTGATTCAACACAGGCTCTGGCTCGAATGGTGACGCCGGCATCCCGGCACTCACTGACCAGCAGATCGACAATGTCCTGCGAACGATTGTCACAGAAGAGCTGCCCCAGCGTTTTTTCATGCCAGGCTACCTGATACTTATCCACAAGCGCCTGAAAATCCCACTGGGTGAAACGTGCCAGGGCTGACTTGCAAAAATGAGTGTTATTCGAAAGATAATGGGCAGGTTCTGTATAAAGGTTGGTGAAGTTACAACGTCCTCCCCCTGAAATAATAATTTTTTTGCCGATCTTGTTGGCGTGATCCAGAACAAGAACGTTGCGACCCCGGTACCCAGCTGTGAGCGCACACATAAGACCCGATGCACCGGCTCCGATAATAATGGCATCGTACTTAGACTGTAGGGCTCTGGTCAGGGGCATATTCAGTAGATCTCAAATAGACAGGTAAGAGTCGATGAAGCCATTAGCATTGTTACTGTGATAGGGTAAACAAGCGCTGTAAACAAACCAAGGAGCATATACCGACTACCAATAATGGTTTGCCCCTTCTTCTGTTTCTTTCGGCCCGGACTTCAGACCGATATTGCCTGTCAGGGGGTTTTCAGAATACCCAGCACTTTGTTCAGGAACATTTTGGCTTCCTGAGGGCTGACGCTCTTACGCAGCTCAGCAGGGATCATACGCTGGTATGCACGGGCATTGGCTGGACGACTAGCTACCAGAGCATTTACCATAGCGGGCTTGAGCAAACGCTGCCCAGCAGGAGTGCTCGGGTAAGTTTTACGAATAGATTGAACATCGAATTCAATCAGAGCTTCAGCCAACGGGCTACTCACCACTTCAATAACTACTTCTGGCTCAGCTACCACGTTTGCTACCTTGGCTTCAGCTATTACAGGCTCAGCGTCGCCAGCTTCTAACCGGGCGTCTTCAGAAGCGATAAGACCATTAGCCGTAAGAGCCCGGGACAGCTCTTCACACATAACCCATACGGCTTCACCTGCTTCGTTTTTCTCATCAAGGGCAACAACAGAAGCACCAGTGCCAGCATCTATTTCCAGGAACCCGGCAATACGCTTGCCCAGATTGTTAATGATCAGGGATGCACGTTTAGCCCCCGTCAGAGCAATCACATGCTCAGCACTAGCGGCACGTCCGGGCAGAGAAAACCATGCTGTCAGCAGTTCAATGTCTTGAGGACGAACAGCTTTATTATTGTTAAGGGCCTTCTGGAACGAATCTTGGGTGATCAATGGCTTAACCTCTAGAAAAAAACCAACCATTTTTTCAGGAAACGATAAATTATCAATCCTTATATTTGCGGATCTTTATGCTTCTTCTCCTGAGCGCAGAAGCTAGGCACAGGTTTCACTCCATGCCGACTCATTTTAAAACATAAGGCAAGCAATGCAGGTAGTCTCTGAGTATTACTTGAAATTGTCCCATACAGATATGATAATGATTCTCAATTATATCCTAAGATCCTTTGAGCACTTATATGGCAAGACCTCCTGCAAGAGAGCTATTTGTTAAGAGCATTGAGTCCCTGAGCCCTCATATGAAGCGGGTCGTCCTGACCGGAGAATCGCTCTCTGATTTTCCACCCGATCAAGCCAGTGCCTACATCAAATTAATTTTCGATAATCCTGCAATGCCCGGAAAACCACTACGAAGAAGTTATACTGTTGTTTCCAGTGATCAGCGTGCACGGCATTTAACGATTGATTTCGCAGTGCATCCCGATGCCTGTGACCAGGGGCCTGCTGCGCGATGGCTTGAGGATGCCAGGATTGGCGATCCGATTTCAGTCTCTGGACCCGGTCCTACTAAACTGGTCGATCTGGATGCAGACTGGTTTGTTCTGGTCGGAGACCTGACCGCACTACCAGCTATTCGTGCAAACATAGAGATTTTACCCGCCCATGCAGAGGGTTATGTAATTCTGGAAATTCCCCATCAGGACGACCAGCAATCTCTGCTTCTGGAAGCATCGCTGATCCCCAAGGGCATGGAATTGATCTGGGTTATAAATCCACACCCAGGCCAACAGAAGGAGCTTTTAAAAGAAACTCTGGCTAACCTGCCTCATTTCCCCGGAGATCCCTATTTATGGGCTGCCAGTGAGCTGAACGCTGTGCTGGAGATCAGAAACTGGGTGAATGAAGAATCTCTGGCCCCCCGCTCTTCGCGCTACATCAGTAGCTACTGGCAGCTTGGCCTTCCAGATGAAGCCCACAAGATACAAAAGAAAGAAAGACTGTCTGAGTAAATAAGTGTCTCTACAATCGGTATTGCCCGCTCAGGCATTTTTCGTTTGACTTCCGAGCACGCCCTCAGGGATGGTGGAAGTGTCGTTTATGCAGGAGCAATCAACGACCCTGCGGCGATG
>NZ_JAHHPR010000486.1:0-8215 GCF_024606255.1 Endozoicomonas sp. SESOKO3 | reverse complement strand
AAACAAAAGAAAGCCGCTATGAGTACACGCTATCTGGCTGAAGTCCTTGCTGGGCTGGCACTTTCATGATTTTGCCGTGCTAAATCAACGTATCCGATACCCTGCGTGTAAAGCATTCTTCGAATACTTCTAGGTTCAGCAGGCAGAAAACCCGATAAAAAGTATCGTGGGAGGGAATGATTTTCATCATCTTGCCGCCTCTTGCCATGCAGTAATTATTGAGAAACTACGTTTCATTTTTTGATTAGGGAATTTATTAGTTCTTATTATGGTGGTTAAGAATACGCTTTGGGTGATTTCGGAAAAATTATTTAGACTCATTTTGTCAGTGTTTGTGAGTGCTTTAGTAGCTCGGCATTTAAAGCCAGAAGGTTTTGGAGTCTTAAACTATTACTTGGCAATTATTGCTGTTTTCGTGATAATAGCGTCCCTTGGTTTTAATAGAATCATTGTCAGGGAAGTGGCCAAAGTTAATAGTTTTTTAGGGAAGGCTGAAATTATTTCTACTGCTTTTATTCTACGATTCTCAGCTTCTATTATAATTTTACTAGTTTGTGTAGCGTTATCTTATTTTTTTGTTGAACAGTCGGCGCTACTTTCTATTATTGCTTTTTTATGCGTTTTACTTAATGCTTTTGATGTCTTGGATTTTTATGAGCAAGGGGTTGGCTCATTTCGTATAGTAAGTGTTTTGAGAGCGATAGCTTTCTTTTTATCTGCTATTTCAAAAGTCATTATGGTTTATATTGGGCTTAGTATTACATGGTTGCTCTCGGTAACTTTGTTAGAGTATTTTTTAATTGCTGTTTTTTTTATGAGGTTTTGTGCAAGAGAAAATGAAACCTCTTTAATAAGTATTGACTTTTTTAGAGTTAGAAAGGCGAAAGAGCTTTTAAGTGAATCTTGGCCTGAAATAATTGCTGGGTTTTCTTCGATTCTTTTCATGAAGCAAGGGCAATTGATGCTCTTCTATATGGCATCGGAGTCTGAAGTTGGAATTTATTCTGCAGCCCTTAGGATAAGTGAGGCTTGGTATTTTGTACCTGTTGCAATTGTTGCTACAACTTTTCCAAAGTTGGTTGAACTCAGAGAAATATCTAATGAAGATTATATGAAAGCGATAAGTTATCTTTTCGGCGTTGTCATAATTATTTCTCTAGCTGTTTCCTTTTTTGTAACTCTTTTTGGAGGATGGTTGATAGATATAGTATATGGTGATTTATACAGCCAAAGTTCAACTGTTCTTATTATTCATGTGTGGGCGTCCGTCTTTTTATCAATGGGGCTGGTTTCAGGTTCTTGGCTGGTTGTAGAGAAAAAATTAAAACTTAATTTGTATAGGAATATTTTTGGCTTAATAGTTAATTTTGTATCAAATATGGTTTTAATACCTAGATTTGGTGCCAGCGGTGCTGCAATATCTATAGTGCTCAGTTTTCTTTCTTCTTTCTTGCTGTTTGATGTTTTTGTTAAAGAGCTTAGGTGTTTGGGTAAAGAAAAATTACTTTCATTTCGTTATATTTTTGATAGTAGATTTTGGGTCTATGTTAAGTCTGAACTTAAGTTTTAATTATGCGGTTAGTCTCATCTATAACCATAGATAGAAGGAGGGGAAATGGAGTTTGGATTTGAAAAGTATGGGTTTGTAGTAATACGTAATGTATTTACGGAAGAGTTTCTTTCAGAAAGACGATTTTTTTTGGAGTCCATCATCTCATATGCTGAAAAGAATTATGCTGACCCATTTGAGAAGTATTATTTAAAGCATAGGGCAGATCAAGGTGTACTATACGATTTGGTTCAGAGATATCCACTTTTCAATGATATGGTACGTAACGAGAAGATCCTTGATGCTTTGACTACTGCACTAGGTGATAATATTTTTATGTATGAAAACAGTCTTGTTTACAAACCAAAAGGAAAAAAAAACGGCGTGCCATGGCATCAAGACTTTGTATCTAGGCCTGAAGAACCGATTAAGTATATAGCGTGGTGCGCAATCGACCCAGTAAAAAAGAGCACTGGTGCATTAAAGGTATTCCCTGGTAGTCATAATTTGGGATTTCTTCCATGGTATAGAGTTGAGGGTGAAACACATCACGATAGGATAGACTTAAGTCAACTTGAACTTGATGAAGTAATGTACGTCGAATTAGATCCTGGTGATGTTTTGGTTTTTAATCAACTTCTTGTGCATGGTAGTGATGAAATGAGTACTAGTGATAAACGTTTAGTTTTTCGTGCTTCATTTCAAAACTTTGATGAGATTTACACGCCAAGAGGAACACCGATTGTTGTTAAAGGGGCTTGTGGCGAAAGTTTGGAAAGAATATTTGATTCACCTAGAGTTGCTGATCAAAGAAGCTTGTTAGTTAAGGGTGTAAACAAGTTGGGTAGATTTTTGTCTACTTGGGGATTAGAGAGATAATGAATATTAAATCAGTGTACAATCATTTTTATAATTCATTATTTGAGAGTAACTTAGCACTTAAAAAGCCTAGAGTAATTCAGTTTCCAGTTATTGATATTTGTAATTCTCGGTGTCAGATGTGTCGTATTTGGGAAAATAAACAAAGCAGAGATATTACTTCTGACGAGCTTAGGAAAGGATTTGAAAGTGACTTGTTCAGTAATGTAGAGGCCATTGGGTTCAATGGTGGTGAGCCTACCCTTAGAAAAGATCTAATCCAGCTTGTAGAGATTGCTCTAGAAAAACTTCCGAAGTTACAGTACGTCTCTATAATAACGAATGCTTTTAAACATAAACAAGTTATAGAGCAGCTCGAAAATCTGGGTAAACTCGTTAAGTCATTCGATAAGAATTTTGATGTAATGGTATCTTTAGATGGTTTTGGAGATGTTCATGATGCTGTTCGCGGAAGAAGAGGTAACTTTGAAAACGCAAAAAAAGTACTTTCTTTCCTTTCTGGGTTTAGGTCTGTAGATAGTGTAAGTGTTGGGTGTACAGTCGTCCGAGAGAATGTTTTTGAACTACCTGATTTATTAGAATTCTGCATTCATGAAGGATTTTATATTAAATTCAGGCAAGGAATACCACATCAACGATTATATACTGAAAATCTTCTTGACCCTTATGCCCTAACTTTTGAAGAGAAGTACGAGCTGGTTGAATTTCTGGAGGGAGTGGTTAAAAATTATGAAACTAATCCAATGCAGATATTTTTTTATCGCTCATTGATTGATCAAATTCTTTACAATAA
Source organism: Endozoicomonas sp. SESOKO3 (assembly GCF_024606255.1). Taxonomy (NCBI): domain Bacteria; kingdom Pseudomonadati; phylum Pseudomonadota; class Gammaproteobacteria; order Oceanospirillales; family Endozoicomonadaceae; genus Endozoicomonas; species Endozoicomonas sp. SESOKO3. Next base: position 4,994 of record NZ_JAHHPR010000486.1, on the reverse strand, counting down.
ACCGCGTGCAGCGGGGTGTGACTGGAAACATAGGGGGGCTACTATAACAGCTAAAGGTGAGTTAGCATATTGTGCTGTAAAGAGTAAGCCTCTTATGGATAATATTGCTGAAGGTGACCCAATGCAGGCATATTTCGGTAATAGCAAACACTTAAAAGATATAATCAAAAACGAATGTGATAATTGTCACCATGATTATACTGGATTACCAAAGCCTGTGTTCTATAGACGAATTTTGTTAGAACGTTTGGATGAGAAATTTACACTGAAAGAAAATGTTCGTAAGCTCCCAGGGTTTACCTTTTTAAACAATATTCGTAATCGTCATAGATTTCTAAAACAGATAGAATATTTTCGTACACAGCCTGAAACTATTGATATACCGAGAGAAACAAATAAGAAGATTCTAATATGTGGTTGGTATGGCACAGAAACGCTTGGGGATAAGGGAATATTAGGTGGTGTGATTAATACCTTTATTAGAGTATTAGGTGGACCATCAAAGTTTACAATAGTTGCTCTAAATCCTTATGTCACTGAAATGACCCGATGGCAAATGAAAGAACTACGTAATGTTGAAATTGTTACGCCTGAAGAGGGTGTAGGGCTAGTTAAGCAGATGAATTACGTTGTGTTTGGTGGCGGGCCATTAATGGCACTTGATTCGTTAGCACCGATGCAGGCAATTTTCGAACGTGCCAAATCACATAAAGTATGCACAATTGTGGCTGGCTGTGGTGTAGGTCCCTTGGGAAGTGGTTGGCATAATAATAGCGTAGCCTCAATACTGCGACTAGCAGATATACGAGTATATCGTGATTCAAGATCGCTTGCTTATGCGAAGCAACTAGGCATAGAAACAGCGAATGATACTATTGCCGAAGATCCTGCATTCACCTGGTTGTCCCAGTTTAATGGTAATTTTCCTAAGAAAAAAAAACATGATGAAAATAAGGTATTGTTGCTTGGGTTGCGTGACTTTCCTTATCAAGGGTATGCACGACATATTCCTGAAAAAGAAGCACTATGGATAAGAGATAACTATGAAAAGGTTGTTGTAGATGCTTTAGTCCATCTCAAATTAAGTCAGCCTGACATAATAATAAAGCCCTTGCCAATGTGTACAAATCACTTCGGTTCTGATGATCGTTGGTTCTATCGTCGTCTTTTTAGAAATAAAAATCTATTAGCAGAAGCTATTGATTACTCGCTTTTAGGTAGAGAAATGGAGCCAATCGCCTATTGTGAAGAATTCAGAAAGGCTGATGCTCTTTTGGCAATGCGTTTTCATTCTTTAGTTTTTGGCTTGGGGCTTGGCGTCAATTCAATCGCTCTTGACTATACACTCGGTAAAGGAAAGGTTCATTCTCTAGCAAAACGGTTTGACGTTCACACGTTATCTATGACTGAATTAAAATCGGAAGATTTAGTTCATGCACTCGAATTAGCACTTGATGCACCTTCAATAGATCCAATTGATAAAGAAGACTTGTTATTCGAGCCAAAATTGCGAGAGAAGCTGAAGGAAGTGGCGTTATGAAAATCCTGCACCTCTGCTATAGCGACTTGGAGGGTGGTGCTGCCCGTGCAGCCTATAGGCTGCATCAGGCACAGCGAAGTGTGGGTCTGAACAGTCATATGCTTGTTATTAATAAGTGTTCTGATGACCCTTATGTGCATACTGTGAGTTTACGAAAGAAATTAAGGGTTAAAGCTGCTGCGACAATTGCTAGAAGGATACTAAAGGCTCAGAAAACGGGTAACCCAATTCATCATTCGTTGAATCTTTTTCCATCTGGTTTGCCCCGCATTATAAATAAGCTTTCACCAGATATAGTGAACTTGCATTGGGTTGGTAATGAAATGTTATCAATAGGTGAGATAGCTTCACTGAAGCAGCCCATTGTATGGACATTACATGATATGTGGTCTTTTAGTGGTTGTGAACATTATGATGATGACCTTTCATCTGAACGTTATTCTGCAGGTTACAGTCGTGAGTCGCGTCATTCTGAGCATAGCGGGATAGATTTAGATCGATGGATTTTTCAGCGAAAAAAGAAAACTTGGTCTAACAAACGTTTTCATATTGTAGCACCAAGTAGTTGGTTAGCTGATTGTGTTCAAAGGAGTACTCTATTTGCTGATCAATCTGTCAAGGTTATTAATAATTGTATTGATCATTCAGTTTATAAACCGTTATCTCGAAACTTGGCGAGAGAAACGCTTGGTCTATCTCAGAGTAAGAAGTATTTATTGTTCGGTGCAATGTCGAGCACATCTGATCCTCGAAAAGGTTACCATTTACTAGTACCAGCATTACAGAAGCTAAAAAAACTGGGAGAGGCCGAAAATATTGAGTTGCTTATTTTTGGTGCAAGTGAGGGAACAACTGAACAAGAGTTAGGCCTGATTACACACTATATGGGAAGATTGCATGATGATATTAGTCTCTGTCTTTTGTATAACGCAGCAGATCTGTTTATAGCTCCTTCACTACAGGATAATTTGCCAAATACACTGGTCGAAGCTCTTGCTTGCGGTACTCCTTGTGTTGCGTTTGATATAGGTGGAATACCTGACTTATTAACATCACCATTGTTAGGTCAAAAATGTAGGATTTTGGATTATCAGCACCTAGCCCAATCGATATTAAATGGACTAAAGAAAACCGCTGAAAGAGATCAGATTGTTTGTCATAGCAAAGAAAAGCGCAGTCAAAAAGTAATAGCGGATTCTTATAAAGATTTGTATCATATTTTGTAAATGAATCAAATTTTATATCCATTAGTTTTTATTAGTCACTACCTGATGTGAAACCACCTCTTTAAATTTGAGAGTTAGTCGCTTAAGTTTGAAGTATCACCATTAAACAAAAACAAAGGTAACTCTCTATGTGGCATAATAACGATCCTGCGATCGAATACAGTCTTGGATTGCTGGTAGGGTAAAATTATGAAAAGCCCTGAATCCAGTAGACTCAATGGCTATAAGGTCATCTAGCTGTAGAGTAAAATAAGCATTCACTGTCTTATATAAGAAGATTTGTATGCTCTCGAAATGAATACATTTTATTTCATGAGTAAGCTAACTGGCATATATGATGCGAGTCAGCAATGGAAAGTGGATCATAAACTCGCTGATATTCTGCTCTTAACCATCTGTGCGATCATTTCGTGTTGTGAGGCTGGGAAGTAATTGAAAACTTTGGCAATGAAAAATTGGATTGGTTAAAAAGATATGGTGAATTTGAATACTGAATTCCTTCACATCATACAATTTTCAGGCTAAAAGCAATTCCAGAAATGCTTTATTGAGAGGGTGCAAGCCTACCACCATGCAACCAATGCTGAGATCATTGCAGTTGATGGAAAACAACAAGAGGATCTTACGATAAAGGCAAGGGCAGGGTAAAATCTAGAAAGCCTCTGCTATCACAGAGATTCAGCGGCATATATGGCCTACGATTTAATGGTTATAAAATCTTCAAAACAAGCCCACTTAAGGCTTCAAAAACATTAGTCATTTTTCTCTTTATTAGCAAATAGCTCTTAGGTTAGCAAACGCTATTGCTTTTAGATTTCGAAAAATCCAGGCTTCCATGATTTTTACCTGCGTTACCGAATAAATGTCGGAGCAGTAATTTTCGCAGACTTTAGTGATATTGCAGTCAATCTGTTGAATAATACGATAACCTCCAAAGCAGGTCTGAAGAGAAAATAAAAAAAGCCGTTATGGGCGCAGGCTATCTTTCTGAAGAGCTTGCTAAGCAGGTGGTTTTACGATTTTGTCGAGAGTTTAAATCGAATAAAAGGCTAGTTTTGTAATGTTTAAAATTGATGAGCCGACTGTTTCAATAATTACAGCAGTATTTAACGGTGAACGACATATTGAAGAGACCATACTTAGTGTTATTAACCAAACTTATAAAAATATTGAATATATTATTATTGATGGTGGCTCAACTGATGGAACGGTAGACATAATTAAAAAATATGAAAGAAATATTAAATATTGGATTAGTGAGAAAGATAAAGGTATATCTGATGCATTTAATAAAGGGGTTTTGCAGTCATCAGGTGATTTTTTGAATTTTCAAGGTGACGGTGATGGTTTTTGCAGCAATAATGCTATTGCTGAGGTTATGAATGGAGTGGATTGCCAAAAGGTCATGCTTGTTTCTGCAAGAATAAAAAGAATAGACAAGGAGGGGGGGGTACTTTATTTGTCAAAAAATATGAGAAAATTTAAAAAATCTAGTTTGTTGTTCAGAATGCCGCTACCACATCAAGGTTTATTCACTCATAGGTCGTTGTTTGAAAAATATGGTCTGTTTGATTTAGATAATACTTTTTGTATGGACTATGAACACTTACTTCGTGCATATAAAAGCTTTCCCAGAATAGTGTTGAAAGATGTTATTGTTGCAAAGTGGAGAGATGATGGTATTGGAAATAATAGAGAGCTAGAGGTTTTAAAAGAATACAATAGGATAAAGATTAAAAACAAGATTGCAAATCCACTAACTCTAAAAGTTATCCACAATTGGATTTTGTGTAAATATATAATAAAGAAATATTTAGGTATGTTACATGGAAAGTGATAATGGACTACTGTGGGTAGATTTATTAAAATTTTTTGGTTTGATTTTTGTGATACTAGGCCACATAAATAGTCCATTCTCAAAATTTATTTATTCTTGGCATCCCACTGTGTCAGGATTGTTGTCCGGGTTACAAATTAACCAACTAATAAAACAGTGGGCGGTAGACAGGTTATAGTGCCTAGTTATTCTGAAGAACGTAAAGCCGCTGTATTGAAAAAGCTTTTACCACCCCTCAATCGCTCTGTTCCTGACGTTGCCAAAGAAGAAGGCATTAGCGAGCAGACCCTGTACAATTGGCGCAGACAGTTAAGAGATAAAGGGTTGCCCGTGCCAGCAGGGAAAAATCATGAAACCTCCTGAAAATATTGACCTGTAGCTTATATTTGTT
>NZ_JAHHPR010000485.1:0-1897 GCF_024606255.1 Endozoicomonas sp. SESOKO3 | reverse complement strand
ATTGATCGGGTGTTGATGAGAGTGGATCACCAAGGCCGGAATGGTTATTTATGCAGTCCATAGTTCGTTTCTTAAAAGTTGTTGTTTTCGCCGGTTGACAGGGATATTCGAAATTGATTCTGTGGCTTAGAGTCGGTTTAAGTATGAAAGTTCATAACATTGATGTCAGTGAAACTATTCATTCTTAGTTCAGTGATTTGCACCTTGTCATCGCAACGGATAGTCATCACTTGGCCATCGCTGCTGAAGGAGGCTGATCCGATCGAACCATTATGGGAAATGCTGGCTTTTTCTACCCATGATCCATCGCTCTGTTGGCCATAAACTTTCGCCTTGCCATCATGACTGGCAGTGACCACATGGCGGCCATCGACGCTGAATGTGGCTGAGCGGACCCAATCTTTATGGGAAATGGTGGTTTTTTCTATCCAGGATCCATTGTCCTCCTGGCTGTAGATTTTTACAGTGTTATCTTCACTGCGGGTGATCAGATGGCAGCTATTGGGGCTGAAGGTGGCTGAATAGACACGATCCTTATGGCGAATGATCGCTTTTTCTTTCCATGACCCATCGTCTTTAAGACCGTAGATTATCGCACTGCCATCGTCACTGGAGGTCATCAAATGGCGGTTGTCGGCGCTGAATGTCACTGAGTTGATCTTTTTATCATGGGAAATGGTGGCTTTTTCTTCCCTTGAACCATCGGCCCCCAGGCCATGGATTTTCACCTTGTGATCTTTACCAGCGGTCACTAAATAGTGACCATCGGCACTAAGTGTGGCTGATAAGATACAGTCGTGGTAAGTACTGGTTTTTTCTACCCATGACCCATCGTCCTTCTTGCTATAAATTTTCACATTGTGATCGGCACTGAGGGTCACCAGGTGACGACTATCGGGGCTGAAGGTGGCTGATATGACTTTATCATCGTGGTGAATGATGGCTTTTTCTTCCCATGACCCATCGTCCTTCTGGCCATAAATTTTCGCCCTGCCATCATTACTGGCGGTCACCACACAGCGACGATCGGCGCTGAACCTGGCTGAGTTGACTTCGTTGTCATGGGAAATAGTGGCTTTTTCTACCCATGACCCATCGTCCTTTTGTCCATAAATTTTTGCCTTGCCATCTCTGCTTCCTGTCAGCACATGGAGGCCATCGGCGCTGAAGGTGGCTGAGTCGACACAGCCGCGATGGGAAATAGTGGCTTTTTCTACCCATAACCCATCGTCCTTCTGGCCATAAATTTTTGCCATGCCATCGTAACTGTGGGTCACCATATGGCGGCTATCGGGGCTGAAGCAGGACCTTTTGACCACTTCTTTATGGGCGATAGTGGCTTTTGCTTCCCATGATCCATCGTCCTTCTGGCTGTATATTTTTACCGTTTTATTGTCAATTGCGGTCATCACATGGCGGCCATCGGGGCTGAAGATAGCTGAGTTCGCCCTGCCATTACCGGGGAGGATGGCTTTTGTCTCTAATTTGAATTTTTTACATTCAGACATCAATTTAGTGACAGTGGAAAGGTACAGTGCAGGAAAATAAATACTCGGTTGGCGATCTATGATTGACTTGATTAATGCCTCATCCCCGGTAAAGCGCCTCAACCAACCCTTGAGTTGATCTTTATCTTTTGTAGTAACGATTGTCTTTAAAAGAGCCTGATGTGATGGAGAAAACCGGCGATACCACGCCCTTGCTATTGAAGTATCATTTATGAGTATGTTGTTAAGGTATGAATTTGCCCGTGTTAAACCGGTAATATCATGGGCCTGCAAATAGGAATAAATTTTGGATTGTATCTCCACTGGTAAATCGAGCAATAATGAAAGCTTTTTCTTGTCACGTACCATGACGTTCCTGCCCATAGCGGTACCACTGGTTCTTTCTGATC
>NZ_JAHHPR010000484.1:0-1380 GCF_024606255.1 Endozoicomonas sp. SESOKO3 | reverse complement strand
CCTCCAAACAGAAGAAATAGTAACGATTCAAGGGAATCAGGATCGCCAAATTTATCAAGCTACAGAATCAGAGATTTCCTCAAACCCAACAATGCAATTTATCCTATCCGAGTTGGGTGAAGAGCCCCTACAATGGATGAGAGAGCTACCTCCAACAAAGTCTTTGAATAATAGTGTATTCCTCTGTCATGGCACCCCAGACAATGATTTGGTCTATATGCTTGAGGATATTTCTGAGGGTTATGCCAGAGTAAGGCCAGACACAGAAATCTTGGGGTTTGTGTCAGGAGTTCAAGAATCATTGATTCTATGTGGTCATACTCATATTCCACGTTCTGTGCAGCTCAGTAGCGGCAAGCTTGTTGTAAACCCTGGAAGCGTTGGGTTGCCAGCGTATTTTGACAATGAACCTATTCCCCATAAAATGGAAAACTATTCCAATTTGGCTTCTTACTGCACAGTTGTGAGAACATTATCTGGTTGGCAGGTTGAGCATATAAAAGTTCCGTACAAACATGAGTACGCTGTCCAGGCTGCAAAGCAGAGAAACCGCATGGACTGGGCTGTAGCCTTGGAGAGCGGAAGAACCGCCATGTAACAAATGCATCCAAGGGACGCCTTCGGCGCCCCTGATGCAGGCGTTAGGTGGCTTAGTCAGCGTCTATATCCAAGTCGAAGTCAGCCAGAGTTTCATAGTCACAAAGGTTTATCGCTCGGATTATTCGTTTAGCCAGATCAACTCGATTTTGTTCCAAGGCTTCTTCGATAAGTTCTAGCCTCTTAATTTCGTGATCTCTCGACAATGAAGTGATAGCCCAAGGCTTGCCATCTGGTGATTCGAAATAGTTTCTTATTCTAGACTTCTCCACCTCAAACGCTTTTTGATCGTTCACTGTGTAAACAATAGTTAAATGTGTGGTTTTTATTTCCATGTCTTTAATCCTGTGTTTATCGCCACCTAACAACACGCTAGTCTGGGACGCACATACTGTGCGCCCGTCAGCTTTGCGGTTATGCGCTGCGAGCATCCGCAGATCATTAAATTTAAGGCCGAATAAGTAGAATCCTCTATGACTATTCTTCAGCTTCACAAAAGAGCTGCGATTACTTGTTTAGCTTTAGTGCCTGTAGGTTTTATCGTTGGCGGTTACAGTGATGCTCAAGAACAAACAGATCTAGGTATTAAGTTTATCTTTATGCTAATCGGTGCATATTTACCGTTCTATATTTTAAGATGCATTCATTTAGGCAGGATTTCAACGTCACAAGGTCATGTTCTGAGCATGGAGAAGGAGCCTTATTTATTTTGGCCTTTTATTGGTGCTCATGGCATTCTTTCTTTAACGATTTTTAATCGGCCCTTTAATCAGGTAGGCGCAT
>NZ_JAHHPR010000483.1:0-13552 GCF_024606255.1 Endozoicomonas sp. SESOKO3 | reverse complement strand
GATGCTAACGTTCAGGCTGAACTGGAGAAAATGGATGAGCGTATTCAGAAGGATTACCAGCGCATCTGCGAGCTGCATGCCCAGCTCTGTGAAGTTTTGGAGACTGTCAGGCAGACTGAGGTTTCATTAGGAAAGGATATTCCCTTCTATGACCAGGCGTTAAGAAGTCAGCTTAAGGATCAGGAAGCGATACAGGTAATGGCTAATGAGCTTCTGGATGAATTCGGAACGTTAAATGAATCCTTCCTTGCTGAAATCCAGCGAAGAAGTCAGCGGCGCTCACAAGCTTGCGATCCAAACTTACCAAGGGCTGTCTTTAAGGTTTTGAGTGACCAGGTTCGCTCACTTGAGAATGAGTTGCGTCAGAAGACTTTAATGATTCAAGCTAAAGGTGAGGAAGCTCATGAACTGGATAGAAAAGTTCAGGAGCTTACACGACAGACTGAACACAATGAAAAGCAAATGATTCAGGCGCTGACTGAGCAGGACAGAATGAGAGGTGTTGATAAATTAGTCAGTACTTTAAAGGCAGATTTATCCAAAGCCCACCGTCATATAAGTATCTTTCAGAAAGCCATTGATAAACTCAATGATCAAAAAGCTAGAGACGCCGAACGTGCTGACCAACTGAATTTCAAACTAAACCAGCTCACTGCCCAGTTACGGGATCAGCAAAAGACGGAGGGGCCAGTTTCCGGACCGGGGCCTGAAAACATTCGATTGCAGACAGAGTTGCAAAGTCCAGAAGCCAGCTTCAGATCAGCACCAGACGTTCTGGAGACTCTGACAGCGTTGCAGCATAAAAACGATCAGTTAGAAACGCTGACAAAAAAACAGACGGAAGATTTGAATAAAATCAGGGATGAGCGAGATCAGGCCCGTGCAAGGGCATTGATTGTTGAAGGGCAGTTAAAAAACCACTGTGCAGAAATGACGAAAGTCATGGATGAGACAAAGAACGCCGAAAAAGGTTTGAACCTCCTGAAAACTCAGATTGAACAGCTGCAATCCCAACTGGATGGAGAGCGAAAGCGCAGTGGCAAGTTGCAGGCCGACAAACTTTCTTCTGACACTGAGGTGCGTCGTCTTAGAGCCCAATTCGCCAGTCAAGTCTCTGATGAAAGAATCCAGGCCAGTCATGCCAATATCCAGCTTTATAAGGAGCTGGAAGAGAAGAAGGCGGAGTACGAGAAAGAAACAGCTCATTACCGCGAGCTGTCGACCCAGTTTAAGTCTCTCGATCTTGCTATGAAAAAGAAGAGTGAAAAAGCGTCCGGGTATTTTGAAAAAAGCCAAAGACTGGAGCAGGCACTCAGACTGGGTGAAGAGCGTTTAACCGAGCTTGAATCTCAAAAAACTCAATTGGAAAAACAGTTAAAGGATACCCAAACCCGGCTAAAAGGTTCTAACGGTCGTATTTCAGCGCTGGAAGTTTGGTTGAATCAGCAGAAGACAGAACTTGAACAACTGAGAGTCACGGGAACTGAACTGAAAGCCAGCAAAGAGAAGCTCAACCAGGTTCAGACTGATCTGCGACAGACCCGGTCGCTGTTGAAAAAGACGGCTATGGCAGAGCAAAGCGCAAGGGAAGCGCTGCAGAAGAAAGAGGGTGAAGTGAGAGCCTGGGTGACTGAATCCAGGCAGTGGAATACCGCCAAGGCAACTCTGGAAGGGCAGGTTGAAACGCTGCAAGCTGGATTGCGCAGACACATGGAAGATAAGCATAAAGCGGACAAGGAACTCGCCGAACAGGTCAAGAGCTTAGAGGTTATGGCAAAGAAGCTGTTGGCAGCAGAAACAAAAATGAAACTGGCTTCCAGTCAGCCTCAGTCAGACCAGAGTTCACAGAGGCAGCACATAGAGTCGCTGACCGCTCAGGTCACTGAACTGAAGCTTCACAAAAAGAAAGCTGAAGATGCGCTGCAGTCATCCGAAGCAAGATTCAGGAAGGACTATAGCCAGTCTGAGGATAGAGTGAGTGAACTGACACAGCAGCTTATTGCCGTGAAAGCAAAACTGAGCAACGTGTCCGAAGCGGAACAGAGAGCGATCAGTGAAGCGGCTCAAGCCAAGTCAGGCTATAAAAAGTTTGAGAGTGAGTCTGTTCGTCTGGGACAACAGGTAGACACGCTCTCTGAAGAGGTCCGCCAACTTACGGATGAGAAGAAAAAGGCCAAAATGCAAATTGAGAAAGAACGGCTTGAGCTGAGAAGTGAGGTAGCCATGCTGAGGGAGAAAGCCTCAAAAGCCGATACCATTGAGCAGGAGCTGAAGCTTAAGCACAAGGAGATCTCTGATCAAAAGGCTCAGCTTTCCCGGGGGGAGAGAGAACGCAGAACTCAGCTTGAACAGCTCAGGCAGGATTTGGACGAGTCCCGGCAAAAGTTTCATGAAGAAGAGGCGGCTAAATTAGTGTTTCAATTAGACTACAATGCTGCCAAAAGCCAACTGGAGCTGTTGCAGCAACAACACGCTGAGGCCATGGCTGAAATTGACAGGTTGAAAGCTTTGTCCGAAAACAGCGGGCAGGCTCCAAGGCTTGGCCCTGGTTTTGATTTCCGGGAGTCAGGCGTTGAGTTTGACGATGAAGGAGCCTATGTCAGTCTCAGTACCGCCACACATCAACCCAATTCTTTAACTCAGCTTGTTTCTACGATCGATGAAACAAGTTTGACCGATCTTCAGGCTCATGGTCCTCGAGGTGTCTCTCGCTTTGAATATCAGGATCTTATGAGGAAAAAGAATGAGTTGGAACAGCAAATCTCAGAGCTCAGGGAAGCACTCAGAATGGCTCAAGATCATGAGAAAGAGCATAAAATGCGAGCCCGTCAGGCCGCCTTGGAAGTGGGAGAAATCAGGAAGCAACTGACAGAGCTTAAGGCCGAAAATGAGCAATTTGCACATATGGCAAGTGACCGGGAAGAAGAGGAGAAAAAGTGGCGTGAAGAGGTCAGGAAACTGACCAAAGCAAAGGCACAGATTGAGCTTGATACACAGGCTGAGCTGGACGAAGCCCGTGAATTTGCTGAAAAAGCCGGGCGTCGAAATGCTGAGCTTGGAACAGAAGCGAGGCACTTGAGGAGCAAGTTGGAGGATCTGGAGTTTCGCCTGGAAAGAGACATGCCAGCTGTCATGCAGGAGAATCAGGACCTGAGCCAGCAGAATGAAGTACTCAGGACGGCATTTCTTGATTTGGTAGGTGTATTCAGAGAGAAACTGTCTGAAGCGGATCCGGATCAGCAAGCGCTTGAAGACAGGCTTTTGAAGATGCAGGCGATTTTATTGCCGCCGCAGCAGTAAAGCGTTGCCTTGTTGGGTCAAAAAGCCATCGAAAATTAAAGCCGCCCAAACAGGGTTGTATGGGCGGCTTTTTTTGAAGTGGTTGACGGGTAAATGTCGTCTAACCTTTAAACCAGTAACCCGCAAGCAAAGGACTGGTCGATGTCACCTTAAGTGTGTCACCAGTCGCCTCAAGAGTTTCTGGCTCGATCATCGCTATTTCGTCTTGATTAAAGCAGAAGCCAGCGTCGAATTTGATTTCATTGGGTCCCATTTTTTGTCCATACTGCATGCAGTCTGGCAGCTCAAAATAGACCTGCTCTCCAGATTGAACAATGGTCAAGGTGGCACCAGCAGAATTACTGTATGTGCCGCTCACATTTTCAATTGCGATCCAGTCATCCGGGCTGTGCATTCTGAGTTCAAACGAGTCTCCATCAAACTCGCAACGGTATACATCACCGAGCTGACACTGAATATTACCTTGATTGAAGCTCAGGCTACTCGTTTGTTCGTTATAGTCACCTGTGTAAACGGTAGACGACTCATCAGCTTCAGTTACAGTGAGATAGAATGCACCTTCGTTTACAGTGAGCCCGAGATGTACCGGCTCCTGGTCGACCAGCTGGCTGCCCACATATTGACCTTGATATTCGGACACAAAGTCGCTCTGACTCATAGTCGAGTTGTCGTCCGTGCCATCGTTACAGCCTGCCAGAACGGTGGCGGCAGCACTTAGCAGTAAAAGCTTTTTCATGCTGCCTCCTTAAAACAATTCGTTGAGCATGTAGCGAACCCACTCAGACTTGGCAACAGAACCTTGGACATTGGCTTGAATAGCGCTGATGGTGACATAACCCTGGCCGACAGCAATGCCCTCACTGTTTTCAGACTGATCAGCGTACTCAGCGTCAGAATCCATGCTGATACCTGCTTTGTCCTTATACATTTCTTTGGCGATGGACATGGCTTCATCCATGGTGAGGCTTGGATCATTTTCTATCAATTCGATTGCCACATAACCCATGAGCATGTCACTTGATGACAAGTCGTCAGTGAACTTGACGATCATGTTGTCGTGGCCCGCATTCCAGCCTACTTGGGTGTGTTTGAAACCGCGGTGATTGGCAGGATCTTCAGGAATGTTGACATTGAGGCCCGTGAATTTTGGCAGTATTGGTGCCCCATCTTTTGTCTGGGGAACCAGCTTATCAAGCAGTTCTATGACAATGTTAGCAACATGAGGCGCTTTGTCTGCCTCACCGTCATAAGCGCTGACGGCGATGGCAGGAATACCACGTGCGATAGCTGCGTTTGTTGCCCCCAGGGTGCCGGACATGTTGGTTGAAAAGCCAACATTGTTGCCTTCATTGGGGCCGGAAATAACGAGGTCAGGCTGTTTACCCCAGCGTTCGTTAGCATACACATCAATACCGTAAAGCGCAGCCATGGCCGGCGTACCTTCGACATAGTCTTCAAATGCAACGCTAGTGTCTGTGTCACCGACACAGACCTGGTCTTTATCGATTTGCGTGCGATCAACCGAGACCGACTTCATAAAGTGGACAGCACCACCTTTACCACTTTGCCCCGTGCATGGTGCCGACATGATGACGTCATGACCTGCCGCCTTGAGAGCAGCATGTAGCGTCTGAATATTGGTTGTCGACCAGCTGTCATCGTTGGTCAAAAGAATATTCATTGCGTTTGCTTGGGCACTAACCCCTAAACCGATGGCCAATGCCAACGCAGCAAATCTGGTGTTCATAGTTTATCCCTTTGTGTGCTTGAAAGTTGATAACCAAGCTAGAAGGGATTGATGACGGTTATGTTAAAACAAGCTTTCTAAGCTTTTAGAGATATCTTTAAATTTAACTGATTGTTTTTATTAAAAAATTATCATCCATGAGTGCGTGTTGATAGCGCCCGGTTTTTTGGTCTCTGCTTTTTACGAACAAGTACGCTTGGGCCAAGTCGCCAAAGTGCGCCCTCATTTCTTCTTTAATTTTGTTCCGGTTTTGATCAAGCGTTCTGGCTTTCAGACCGTGTTGCTCTAGTTCATTGATTGCTCGCGCATGCCCCCTGTAAGAACGCATGATCTGTGCTAACTCGTGTCCTTTATCTGTATCGGGTCTGGTACTGCAAGGATTGATATAAGCAGGCAGGCCATCCAGGCTACGCTTGGCGTACCAGTAGTAATAGAAAAATGGGGTCTTAGACATTTCGAGAGTATTGTCACCAATACTGACAGTGTGTTTGGAAAGGTTGAGCGCGGCTTTAGTCACAGAAGAAACATGAGGTGATGCCGGCTCAGTGTTTTTCGTAAGCACGCCACTCACCTCACTACTATCTGCTGTTATTTCGTGCTCCGAGCTAATAGGTTTATTCTCTGGTACTGCATTGGTTGCCGATTTTATCTGGGCCGGTCTGCCTGTTCGGTGCAATTGGAGATAGAAAACGAGCCCTGCAAGAGCACTAAGCGTTGCCATCAGCAACAGGGCTATCTCAGAATGAACGACAGAAATCTGCCAATCCAGACTAAAGGCCTGCTTATTTAAATAGAATGATAAATCTGAGTCTTGTGGTGAGGATTTTGGAGTTAGAGATATCTCTAAAACCTCAATATCACTGAACATCGAGATATTGGCCAGCGATATTATATTTGCGCTCTCTATCCATGCTTTCAATGTCATTGCACTGCGTTTTAAAAGTTCCTCCTTATCGTAACTATTTACCAGGGCGGCGTTGAGTGCGTCGGGTAAATACTCTTCAAGAGCAGACTGTATGACATAATTAAGTGCTAGCTCGTTAGCATGGCATAGCAATGTGAATATCAGGCAGGTGATGACCAGTGACAGTGCACATGAGCGGTATTGATTTGGCGTGGCGTGATAGGTGTTCATAGTCGTAAATAGTGTGCTGCTATGAGCAGGCATCCGTTGCCATAGTAGTTTTGATTAGCAGATTACCCATGACAGGAGACTGTTGGTGCCTCTCGAGTAAAGATTGACTGGCTTCACATCTAAGTGCTTGACTCAATGCTCTGGACAGGTACCAGCTTCCCGCAGAAGGAATGGTTTTCAGTTCAAAACGCTGCTCAGGTGGCCAGTCGGTCAGTTCAGGCTCAATACCGATAGCGGGAATAAAATCGACTTGGTTTTTGACAAATGCTTCAACCAGATCGGCTCGATGATTGAACCACTTTGTTTCACTATCATTAAGGACAACGCCGCGTTTTTTGAGCTCGATTTCAGGTACGAGAAAACCTGACTGGCTTCGCTTATCGTCCAGTAATCCAATATTGCGTTTATATAGTGTTGCTGAAGATAGTTGATAAATGGGTATGTGGCCGTACAGATAGATGGTGTAGGCTGGCAGCACTAAGGTCTCTTGATAGAGAGACTGCGTGTCCGGAGCCAGACCATTGAGTACTCGAGGTCGGCTGAATAGGAGATCAAAATGTTGGGATAAGAGATCATCAGGCGTAAGATGCTCCCTGGGCTTCCAAGATAATTCAACCCGAGCGTAGTCGCTTCCCGTTAACACCGATTCACAGAATAAAGCCGCCATAGCTTCTGCTTGCCAATCTGAAGGGGTATAAATGCGAAATGTCTTGTCACCTTTAGATACATCAACCTGACAGCTCAGCTGGTTGAGATTGATTCGGTCTGTCTGCAAAACAGAAAAGGGTAGCAGAAGTAATGTGCCTGATAACAATGAGGCAACGAAGAAGCTCCATTGAGTCGCACGAAAAAGGGTATTCCTGTGCATAGTTCTCCCTTGAGTGTCAGGAAAGACTACACGACAAATGTTACGTTTGAATGACTGGGAATCAGGCGCCAGGCCCGAGCCCCCCCATGCACGATCTCTATTGAGCTGTCTGCTTATCCTTTCAAAGGCTGGTGTGGACTGCGAGCGACTCAGACCATGGAGGGGCTGTTGGAGCGAAATTTGCCGTCTTGTTGTCATGAGGTGGCCGGTAAAAATGCTTTATCTCAGATGACCGGATTTTGCGAGGTTTTGCGACACCCTCTTTAGCGCGGGGGGATGTCAACAGGTTCAGTGGTTGCGGCCATGGTTTTCAATATGCCTAGTGTCATACGGCAGTCTGCCAGGGCCCTATGAGCCTGCCCCTCAACTTTCACTCCCATATAGTCTGCTGCTGCAGTTAGTTTCTGATACTGCCAATCTTCCTGGTAGTGATTCCATTGGCCGTAGTAGGCAGCGAAAAGTTTCATAACGCACCCTATCCTTGAGCACTGAGAGTCGAAACGATCAAGGCCAGAGCTTTGCAGGATAACTCTCTTGTCGTAGTCAGCGTTATACATTAACAGTGTTCTGTCTTTTATAACTTTAAGGAAGTCGTCATGGATTTCGGCCCATGCAGGGGCATTCTCTACCATTTCATTAGTGATGCCATGAATATCAATGGCTTCCCGGGGGATTGGTTTTGCAGGTTTTACCAGGGTGTCCAGTAGTATCTTTCCGGAACTGTCAATTATGCTGATCTCTACAACTTCGGCGTTCTTATTCAGGCCAGTGGTTTCAGTGTCGAGGTAGATGGGGTCATAACTCAGCCACTGCCTTGCAAGCCGTGCATATTTATGGCGATTATGAGCGAGTTCTTTAGAGATAATCGTGTCAGCACTTTTAATCACCTTGCAACGTTGAGATTCTATGTCTGAGTCATCAGTTAGTGGCCTTTTCTGTACTTTGGAACTATTCTCACAACCCCTGTGATTAGCGTCATCTGTCTCAGAAGACGTATTAACAATGCGATCTGCGATGAAAGTAGCAGATGCCTGGTTATATTGTTGTGCTGTCAATTTTGGCTGAGGATAAACGGCCTCAACACCGGAGCCCGAAGAATCCCCATCACTATTATCTTGTGTAAGGGTGTAAGTCGTTCCAACGTGACCAATGCCAGTCTTTGGTATATCCATACATAAAGAACTCCTTAATTCGTTTTAATTGAAATCCGTTCTCGAATTTCATTTTTTTCCTCAACTGGATACCCTGTACATCCAGTGCGGGGAGGAGTGTTGACTTGCTCGCCAGAGCAAGCTCCTGCCGGATGGCAAGACATTCAATGGCCTTCTGTTTTTGTCTTTAAGGTTCACCTTGAAACTCAAAAAAGCTGCCATCCTTTATCATCATCTCAAGCAAGCGATTACCTTGTCTGTCCACAATAGCAATGTAGCCAGGGCAGTCAAAGTGAAAGTAACACCCTTTGGACATGCCCCTTAGCCTTCTTGTTGCGGCAGTGGCAACTGTACCATGAGCGCCTTCTTCATCAACAGATAAAGAGACCTTCTGAAGTATTTCCAGCTGCTGACCTCCCGGTTTGCCTAATCTTGATAAATCTTCAGCCTTTATTATGTCGGTTCCAAATGTCTGAGAAATTTTGTCGAGTAAGTGAGTATCACAACTATCCGTCATTTTTATTTTGGGCAGCTTTAGATCCAGCTTCACTTCACGATAGTTTAATCTGTCAATCAGATGGTCAATTGTTTCATAATCAAGTTTGTCGATCGCCGTCGGATTTTCTGAATCAGCTGGTGTTATTGCGACTAATTTAAGATCTTCACCATTCGCAGACCGGAATTTTTTGCCAATGGCACCAAAATCTTTGTTATGAACAAATTGAAGTATTTCAGTTGAACACATCATAATGACGTTTTTAATAATGCTTCCATTTGCGCAAAGAAATCTGCCGGGGACCGTTCTGTGTTTAGGCATTTCGTGCTCCCAGATACCCCGGAACTCCATCACATTCGCTATAACCGCTGTAATTCTGTCTCGTTCTCCTTGAGAAAGACCACCAAACAACGATTTAATTTTTCCCCGGGTTTTCTCATTGACGTAAGCATCTGTGACATCGGCCAGCCAACGGCCTTGACAATCCAGCTTTTCGGTTTGATAACATTCAGACAGTATTTGATTAAGCTGCTCATTATTGAGGGTATTGGCAAAAGCTAATAAGTTAGCGCAAGAGATTGCCTGTTCTTCATCCGGATGCTCACCATAAGCGTGTTTTACGCTGAATTCACCGAGTTTTTTATGGATTTCAATCTCCAGCTCATCCGTCAAGGAATCTGCAGGGATTCCCAGAACCAATGCTTTCCTCTCTTTATCATCCATACACGCCAGAAGCATACCCAGAACCGGAGCCAGGCTGGTAGCAGACACTACCTTGCTTTTGTCGTCCTTTACGCCCTGAGTGCCAAGGATTCCGAATGATACTTTATCCATCAGTTTTTTAACAATATCAGAAGCCTGTGAAGTAACCCCATAGGATGTACCCGACAGATTTAATGGCTGCGATGTAAAATTCATCGAGTTGATTGAATGTCTAACAGGTTCCATAGTATTTTCTCCATTAGTTTGAAATTGATTGATTAGATTAGAATCAACTCACCGCTTCCATGCTTTGCAAATAGTTGTAATTTTGGTTTTTTCTTAAGTTAAGTATTTGTCGTTAAAATGTCACTAACCGATTAGTTAGTTACGATAACTCTTTGTTCCCGGTAATAGAGTCTGGTTCCTGTTATCGAATAAGCGTAAAACCCCGTACTTTGAGAGGGTGTCGCAAAACTCCAACAATTCGTTCCCACGCTTCTGAGGTCGTCATTCCCGCGAAGGCGGGAATGACGGGAGAGTAACCAACCTTTTGCGACAGCCTCTTAAGGACAGGGAGGATATCAATCAGTGTTAATCAGGCATTAAAACGCTTAAAACGATTAACCAGTCCATTGGTGGAGCTGTCCTGATCGGAAGTCATACCGCTCTCTTTCAGGCGGTCATAAACCCGGTTGCCCAGAATCTTACCCAGTTCTACGCCCCATTGATCAAAAGAGTTGATCTGCCAGAGGGTTCCCTGAACAAAGACTTTCTGTTCATAGAGTGCCACCAGGGCACCCACGACTTCCGGAGTGATTTTCTCAGGCACAATCATATTGTTGGGACGGTTGCCGGGAATCACCTTGTGAGGTGCCAGAACATCAACATCGGCACTGCTCATGCCCGCCTTTGTTAACTCGTCACGGACTTCATCCAGATGCTTACCCTGCATCATGGCCTGACTTTGGGCCAGAGCGTTGGCGAATAGCCAAGGATGCTGTTCTCCCAGTGGATTATGGCTGGTAGCCGGGGCAATGAAGTCGACAGGAATCAGTCGTGTACCCTGATGAAGCAGCTGGTGATAGGCGTGCTGGTCGTTGGTGCCTGTGCCACCCCAGATAACGGCACCTGTCTGGTAATCGACCTTGCTGCCGTCCTTTCGGGTCTGCTTGCCGTTACTTTCCATATCCATTTGCTGCAAATGGCCCGGGAGGTCACGCAGGAAGAAATCATAGGAAATGACGGCCTGGGACTCTGAGCCAAAGTAGTTCTGATACCAGACACCCAGCATACCCAGGATAACCGGCATGTTTTTTTCCAGAGGCGCTTGGGCAAAGTGCTTATCCATCTCCCAGGCGCCTTTCAGCAGTTTCCGGAAGTTCTCAAAGCCCACTACCAGACTGATCATGAGTCCAATGGTGGACCACAGAGAGTAACGGCCACCGACCCAGTCCCACAGTGGCAAGGTGTTTTCCTGGGCGATACCAAACTCGTCAATGGCTTTGAGGTTGGTAGAAATAGCCACAAAGTGTTTGCGAATGTCGGACTCAGCACAACCTTTTGCCAACATCCAGGCACGGGCAGCCTGAGCATTCTGCAAAGTTTCCAGTGTGCCAAAGGATTTTGAAGCCACGATAAACAGGGTCGTTTCCGGATCAATTTTGCAGAAAACCTCGGAAATTTCGTTCGGATCAATATTAGCTACATAGTGATGTTCGAGCCCATCAACGTGGAAGGGCGTCAGGGCATTGATGGCTGTCTTCAAACCCAGATAGGAGCCGCCAATACCAATGTTAACAATGTGTTTGATGGATTTGCCGGTAAAACCTTGCCACTCGCCGGAATGGACTGAGTCAGTAATGCCTTTCATGCGCTCGTGGCTATCACGAATTTTGGGCATTACATCTTCGCCGTCTACCAGAACCGGGTTTGTGCCAAAGCTACGCAGGGCTGTGTGCAGAACGGCACGCTTCTCGGTGTTATTGATTTTCTCACCCCGAAACATGGCCTGAATCGCTTCTGGCAGTCTGGCCTCTTCAGCCATCTTCATCAGGGAAGACATTACGTCGTCGTTAATCAGGTTCTTGGAGTAATCCAGAAACAGGCCAGCTGCTTCCAGGCTGTAGCGTTCAAATCGATCCTTGTCAGCCGAAAACAGTTCTCGCAGGTGAGTCCCTGCCATTTTTTGTTTCAGGGTTTCCAGTGATGAAGATGAGGAAAGATGTTTAAGAGGGGTCATGATGCAATTCAACCTCTGGAGGGTGAGTAAATACTGCCGGGGTTGTGCACAACAGTCGGCAGTATTCGGGTCATTACAAATTGATAGTAATGTTATCAATCAGTCGGGCTTTGCCCAGGTAACCGGCTGCAAGAATGACTAGCTGCTGATCTTCAGGGCCTGCTGGCAGAAGAGTGGCAGTACTGCTGATGTTGAAAAAGTCCGGCTTGAATCCAGCCTGGGCCATTGTTGCAAAAGCGTCACGGCGCAGCAGATCATAATCACGCTCACCTGCCTGAATAGCCTCACGGGCAGATTGCAGGCAGCGATAAAGTGTAGGAGCTATCTCTTCACGTTCTTTCTGCGTCAGATAACCGTTACGGGAACTCATAGCCAGTCCGGTATCTTCGCGGGCAATAGGTGCACCAACAATCTCAACAGGTATGCACAAGTCTTTGACCATTTTGCGAATAATTGCCAGCTGCTGAAAGTCTTTTTCCCCGAATACAGCCACATCGGGGCGAACAATATTAAACAGTTTGCTGACCACAGTCGCTATGCCAGTGAAAAAGCCCGGACGGCTCTTACCACAGTGCATGCCATCAAGCTCTTCGACAGTGACGTGGGTGTGGTGTTCGCTGCCTTCAGGATAAATTTCTGTCGTCTGGGCGGTGTAGAGCAGGTCTACTCCCTGCTCGATCAGCAGCTGCTGATCCTGCTCCATAGTACGAGGATAAGAGTCATAGTCTTCATTTGGGCCAAACTGCAGTGGGTTAACATAAATGCTGACAACGACCACATCGCAGAGTTCCTGGGCTTTTTCGACCAAAGTCAGATGACCGCCATGCAGATTACCCATGGTTGGCACGAAACCGACGGTTTTCGCTTCAGCTCTGCAGGCTGCTATCTCAGTCTGGATTTCAGCGATGGTATGAAGTGTTTTCATTGTGAGTAACCAGACGGTCAGTGACTTAAAAAAACCAGTATTTTTGGCTTTTGGCGGTTTCAGGATAGTGTTGATCATACCACTCAGCCAGATCATTCAGGAACCTGACTGAATAGAGAAACTCAGTTGAAACTGTGTTCCGACCCCGGGAAAGTACCGTCTTTCACCTCCGCAACATACCGGGCCACAGCTTCCTGTGGAGAGGTGCTGTCCCGCATGTAGTTTTTGACAAACTTGGGCTTGCGACCCGGAGTGAGGTGGAGCATGTCATGTATAACCAGAATCTGGCCATCGGTTCCGTCTCCGGCACCAATGCCAATGACCGGGATTTCCACAGCGTTAGTGATTTCCCGTGCCAGATCATTGGGCACACACTCCAGTAGTAACATGGCAGCACCGGCAGCCTGAAGCTCGATGGCTGCCTGAATCATGCTGTTGGCTCTTTCCTGTTCCCGACCCTGTACTTTGTAGCCGCCAAAGACATTAACAAATTGTGGGGTCAGCCCCATATGAACGCAGACAGGTATACCTTGTTGCCGGAGACGGGTCACGATGGGAGGCAACCAGCCTTCACCTTCCAGTTTCACCACTTCGGCACCGGCCTGCATGATTTTGGCAGCACTGATCACTGCCTGCTCTTCGGTAGCGTAGGAAGCAAAAGGAAGGTCTGCCATGATCATGGAATCGTGGGCTGCCCGAACTACACAGCGGGTGTGATAGCACATGTCGTCGACGGTAACGGGAACCGTACTGCTATTACCCTGTATGACGTTTCCAAGGGAGTCTCCTACCAGAATGACTTCAACCCCTTGAGTGCTGACCAGATGGGCGAATGTCGCGTCATAGGCAGTCAGGCTGGTAAATTTCTCGCCGGATTGTTTCATTTCGGCCAGGGTTTTCAGGGTTACTTTAGCCATCTATCAGGACCTTAAGCCTTTTGTGTTAACCAGAGAGTGCTTTCTGCTATTAAAAATAAGCTATGTGCACAG
>NZ_JAHHPR010000482.1:0-1191 GCF_024606255.1 Endozoicomonas sp. SESOKO3 | reverse complement strand
CCACTGGCGGAAGGCCATTAATAGTGTCATCACCCATGGCACCCGGCAGAATCCGTCAGTGCGTGATTTTATGAAAGTAGCCTGTTGGCAGTTACTGCCGGATGCTGATAAAAAGCCGGATGAGGAGCAAACTGCCTCAGTGGACCCGGATCGGTTAAATGACATCATTAATAGTACCCCGCAGTTGGACAGAGCGTTTGTGCAGCAGAACCCATGGCCACTGGCCAGAGCCTTTGACCCGGCAGCCTTTAACGAGACTCAATTCAGAGTATTAAAACTGTCCTATGAAAAACCCTTTCCATTTTTGTCGACTGAAAAATCTCTGGATGAGCTCTGTGCCGCGATCGTTGCCCACTCGCCGGAACGACAACGACAGGCAATAGCGCATCAGTTGGCAGTTGATCCAGCGGCAGCAGAACAATATCAAACGTTAGCCATCAGACCATCAAGACAGATCAAACGTATACAAGATGCACTGGCTTCTGGCTGGCATTTACCTCTGTCATCAGGGCAGACCCGATCCGATGCCATTCAATCTCTGGCCACCGATTGTTTTCACATGGCCAAAACAGGGAATTCCGACGCAGAATGCATTGAACGCATAGAAAACCGACTGTCTCAATCACTGGAATGGCAGGGTTCCGCTGATAAGCCACTGTCAGCATTGGCCCATGATCTTTATTACGGCGAGATGAGTCAGAAGGATCGTGAAAACCGTCGATTGTACCGACTCCATGACCGGTTGGCGGACTCTCCCGTTCTATTCCTGCAGGGGGAAACCGGCACTGGAAAAAGTTACTTTTCTGCCAGAATGGCGAAGGCCTCAGGACAGGCTGTGGTGATATCCCTTGGACCTTCTGACAGCGAACAAACCCTCATGAAACGCTGGCAGTGGCAAGAGCACACCAGTGGCGACCGCTCTATGAAACAGCAAAACCGGGCCCTGATGGAATGGGCTAGTACCCCGTCCGACATAGACGGCGAGTACGTTACCCTGGTGCTGGATGAAGCCAATCTCGCCAAAACCGGATTGCTGGCGTCATTAAACGGCTTATGGGAACCGAAACCCTGTATCTATGTGAATGGCCACCCTGTCAAGGTCAGCTCAAAACACCGGGTGATTCTCACCGGTAACCCGGATCATTATGCCGGGCGCCATCTGGACCCGGCCCTGAAAGAGAAACTGCCCAG
>NZ_JAHHPR010000481.1:0-10849 GCF_024606255.1 Endozoicomonas sp. SESOKO3 | reverse complement strand
ACAAAGACCAATACGTGCAAGAGTAGACTTTTAATGGTTCTATCCTTTGTTTTCTGTGGATAGGAGCAATGAGGATAGACGAGAGGATAAGGGGCAAAGAACTAAAACATAATGGTTCATGCATTCTCCTATCCATGGCAAACGTGCTGAAATTTTACTGAAACACCGATGTCTGATACCTGATGACTGTCGTAAGAACCGGTTTGAGAAAAGCGATGAACTTCAGGGAAGATGACAGAGCTACAGCAAGGCGATTACCCGGCCCCGATTGAGTCCACCTGAATCGTCGAATGCGAGTTGTGATGACGACTGTCCGGTTTTTTAAAAATCGAAATAACAAATAGTGTGATATCGATCCCTTCTGAAAGCTTGCTTCGGGCCTGGCTGGGAGCCCGATCATTCTGTACCTTCCGGAGGGTTAAGGTGATCATCTCGATCTGCATCAAAAGGCTTGCGTTTTCGATGCACTTTTGCCTGATGGGTCTGCGCATTCTCGCTCATTATTCCGCCTGAACGCTGGCCATCGTCCCCGATCGCTGTCCCATCACTGGCCTGTGATTCGGGGTGATATCTTAATTTGTGATCTAACAGCGATTGAGCCGTTGGAAGGGGCTCATGACACGGCTGCTGCTGGCCATCCTCCCCGATCACTGTCTCGTAACAACGGTGTGTCTCGGGATAGATAAAGAGTCTTGCCTTTTCCGAGCTGCTTTTTCTCATGCTGCTCAAACCCTCAAGAAAGTGCAGACGACTTTTCGTGTGGTATTTCGTTTTGTGCGCCCGCATAGCTTTCCTGTTATTGCAGAAAAACCCGCATGGCCGCAGCTGGTCATCCTCTCCGTGCATGGGCACTTTACAGGTCAGTTCCCCGGCTTTCATGGCTGCCGCTGCATCCGGTACACAACATGTATTGCTGCGGCTATTAGCCGGAAAGGTATTAATCGATATTGTCAGGGCTTGTGGCTGAAAATGGTGCAGGATTTGAGTGAGTTCACTCATCGTTTCAATAGAGCCTTGTTCGGGTATTCCTTGCGCAGGGGCTGTCGGACTTCCTTCCGAATTCAGCAACCTTTCAGCTGACTCGCTACCAGATGATTGTCGGAGTTTACAAACGCCATGACAGGAATCGACGTAACAATCTAAACCGAAAGTATGTTCGCCTTGTTCAGGGTCTTCGTTACCGTCACCAGAGCCCAAACCCAGAGGACTGGTGATAGAGCCTGTAAGTTGGGCGGTTGTTCCTAAGGCCTGATGATCAGCTGAGGCTGATGATGGATTTTGTTGGTCATTTTTTTGTTCACCACGCCCGGGAAGTACCATATTAGTGATCACAAACGGGTGATCCGCCTGTGCCAACATAGATGCCGCCTCCAGTTGATCCGTTGGGTTAAGCAACCATGAATCGGGGTTCCAGTAGCTTTTCAAAAGAAAGTCGGCAACGACAAACGCTCCTACTATAGGTATCCATGAATAAGGTTTGGCACTCAGAGCGGTGTCATGGGGGGTAAAAGCCAGTTCGTAAACAATCACCAGGTTGGCGGCGTGAAGCAAGTGCCATGAGATCGACTCAATGAGAGATGTTTTTAACCCATAACCACCAATTCCCTGTGATTTGTCGTCAGACGGAAAAATGAGTCCTTCATAGCCACTGTCGGCATGGTATGAAGGGTTGTCTATAAATGAATGCTGGACAGGCCTTATGGAAAAAGTCACGTCTGAGGAACCTCCATCCTGTCCAAGCTCGACAATAAAGCGACTTTCCAATGGTTCGGCCTTACAGATGACAGACAACGAGAGCATCAGCAACAGCAGCACCACAGGGAGCGGTTTTCTCAAAGCTATATCCTTACATCTATTTTTGTGTTTCGTATTTTCTAGTCAGTCAGGTTAGACCAAGGAAGTGACAGATCAAGAAAGTAAGCGTTTTTCCTCAACAAACGCTGTCGTTTTTATTCGAGATGACCACGGATAGCTAGTCATCATGTGGTATAGGAACTTCCATGGATGGATGCCCTCTCGGAAGCGTGTTTTGAGTCTGATTGGAAGCCGAATTACTGTTTATCTTTTGGAAAACCGAGGTCATTACCTTGTTCCAAATCAACAGGCTTGTGTTTTAGATGCTTTCCTCTGTGATCGAACTGCTTGTGATGGATCAGCTCTTCAAAATCCTCGCAGACAATTCCGCATGGCTGTTGGTTATTCCCACCGGCCACCGTCTCGTCACAGATTTGCGGCTTGTGGTTGCTTCTTTTGTGATCCAGCAAGCATTGAGCATTATCGAAGACCGCCCCGCATTTTCGCCGCTGGCCATCCCGCCAGAGCACTTTATCTTCACAAACTTTCAGATAAGAGTGGCCTTTATTTTTGGCCATATCGTCCATTATGAATTTACGTAGCCTCCGTTGCCTATTGTTGTATTCTCTTAATTGTCCCTGCAAAGCTTTATCACTCCTGAAGACCTTCCCACATGGCTGATGCTGTCTATCGTCCCGGGTCACTGTCTCGTCACGGATGGGTTCTTCAGCTGTACTGGCTGCCCCCACACTCATTGAATCTATAGGGCGTTGGCGATTGGTTGGATTGTTATCAAAGCGTCCAGTGACATAGAAATAATGATCGCGTTGATTACCGATGACATTATCAAAGGCATTATCGAGATCGAAGTGAATTACTGCATCGCAATAATCCCATGCAGAGTAGTATCGATCAGGGACATCGTGGAATGAGCTTTGTTCAGGTTCTGCTCCTCCTCCAACTGCTGTACTGTCCATGGAATTCAGCCACCCTTCAGCCAGCTCAATCCTGCTGGATGCTGGTCGGAAGATGCAAATACCTTTACAAGGACTGACGCGACAATCTAAACCTAAAGTATGCTGGTGTTGTTCTGGACCATCGTTACCATCGCCTGAACCGGAAGACAGGGGACCGGTGAGAGCACCTGTAAAAGTGCTTGCCCCTGAGGCTTGCTGTATAGATGACTCTGTTCGCTCTTCTCGTTGTTGCCTTTGTTGTTGGCCATTTGCGGGGAGCATCATAGTATTGATCGCAAACGGGTCATCCTGACCGGCCTCCGGTTTATCTATCGGGTTGAACAGCGGTGAATCGGTGTTCCAATAGCTTCCTGAAAGCCAGCCAACAGCGAAAAAGGCTTCCACAGGTATCCATGAATAAGGTTTGGCACCCGGAGCTGCGTCATCGGTAGTCATAGCCAGATCGTAAGCAACCAACACACTAGTGGCGTAAATCAATTGCCACGAGACTGACTTAATAAAGGACGTTTTCACACCATAACTACCGAGTCTATGTGGTTTGTCTTCGGACGGCAAAATTGCTTCTGTATAGGCGTTTGTGTCGACAAGGTGTGACGGAGTGTCTGGGAATGTGTGCTGGCCAGACCTTATGGAAAAGATCCCCATAGGAGAGCTTCCATCCTGTCCAAGCTCGACAACATAATGCCTTGTCCATGATTCAGCCTGACCGATAGCAGACATAGAGAGCAGCAGCGACAACAGTGCCACAGAGGATGAATTTTTCATTGGTTCCCACTTTGTTGATTGTTGTGTCTTGTTTTTATTTTTTAGAATGGAAAGGTAGATCAACAAGGTGTTAGATCAAGAAAATAAGCGTTTTTTTAAAACAAAAGGTTAAAGCGGGTAGGTAAAAAAACCTCTGATGCAAGACATGAGCGGGCTTTTTTATTAAAACGGAGTCGGCATGACAGTAAAAGGCGACGAATGTCTGCCAGTAGTTTACCCATCATGGTGGAGTGGTTCTTGAGTATATTTATGGCCTTCCGCGCACCCACACCCTCTAAGTGAAAGCTTTAACGAGCGCTCTTCTGCATCAGGGGCCTGTTTTCACAATTTGCTGAAGCCGTGCCTTTATCCGCAATTAAAAAGTTTTTAATCAGATTAACCAGTTTTTGTAAATGAGCAATATCTTTTAAATTTCTTACTGAAGAATAAACATATCGATAAGTTTCTGTGGGTTCAGTTGTATAGGGTCCGCTGAATACAGGGGGCTCGTCATCCCGAGTTATCCTGTTGCCATCTGCATCTATAAAACAAGCCTCCCAAAAAAGATTGACTGCTTCTTTTCGATTGTTGGCGGAAAGGGCAAAGAAAATTAATGCCAAATTACCAACAGGCTCATATTTATCTTCTATGGATGAGCCTTGTTGAAGAATAGTGTTTACACGCTCTACCTCTCGATGGGCAATCTTCTCTGCGAGAGTCTGGCGATCAGTATCCAGGCCTTCGATGACATCTTGTCTGAACTGATGCAAGTTCCAACTTTTATGTGCACGAGATTTCGTTAACACCCTGGCCATATGAAAAAGTGAGTGACTAAAGCCAAATTTGAAGGTATGGGCACAACTGGCACAAAAACCAACAATATATTCATATTCGTTCCCAAGGGCATTGCACATTGCAGCAGCAAGGTGCACATACTCGTCGCTTCTGTCGTGCTTTGTCACGAGCACTCTGTAATTCAGAAAAGTTAATATTGGATCAACAAAAAATTCAGTTAAAGCACTGGAGAATGTTCCTTCGTCAACCTTCGAAAGATCAAGTTCTTCAGAATCCGATAAAGCATAGGCCCCTTCATAAGCTCTTTTAACAAGACACCATTCAAGACTGGGTAGATCAATCTCCCAGAGCAGGTCACCACCTATATGACCATGGATAGGATAAGTTTTCCGACGTTTAATCTCTCTTTGAGCAGGGGGAGGAGAGCCTTGCTGAACCCCTTCAGCTGACTCGCTACTATCGAACGATGGTCGTATTTTACAAATGCCATTACAGGAATCGAAGTAACAATTCACACCCAAAGTATGCTGGTGTTGATCAGGGTTTTCTCTACCGTCGCCAGAGCCGAAAGACAGGAAGTTGGTGAAATAAAAATTGCCTGCATGAGTGGCCACTCCTGAGGCTTGCTGACCGGAGGATGCTGATGGCGGGTTTGGTTGGCTATTTTTTTGTTGGCCATTTCCGGGGAGCATCATAGAGATGATCGTGAACAGGTGATCCTGATTCGCTTCTTGTTGTTGAATTTTTTGCTCAATCAAGTTAAGTGATTCAGTCGGGCTAAATATTGATGAATCGGGGTTCCAATAGCTTTTCAAGAGTGAGCCAAAAGAGACAAACACATCTGCAGGTATCCATGGGTAAGGTTTGGCTTTCAGAGCGGCGTCATTGGTGGTCACAACCCATTCGCAAGCAATCAGAACATGAGCAGCATAAATCAATTGCCATGAGATCGACTCAATAAAAGAGGTTTTTACCCCATAACTGTTAATCCTGTGTCGTTTGTCGTCAGGCAAAATTGATTCTGCGTAGCCGTCTGTATTGACGGGGTAGGACGGAGTGTCCGGCAATCTACGCTGGTCCGGCTTTAAAGAAAAACTCCCGCTTGGAGAACCTCTGCTCTGTTGGCGCTGGACGACAAAACTTCCTGTCGAGTGTGCAGCCTGAAAGATGACAGAAACCGAGAATACCGGCAACATCAGTGCCAAAGAGAGTATGTTTTTCAAAGCCTAACCTTAAATCTGTCTTATATTTCGTACCTAATGTTTCGTGTTTTCATTTCTTGAAATTAAGCTAGTTCAAGAAAGTGATAAATCAAGAGAGTCAGCGTGTCTTTCCAGAAAAACCAAAGGTTGCACCGGGGAATAAAAAAACACTACTGCAAAACATGGGCAAGGACTTTTGTTCATCGGTGTCCCGGCATTACAAAAAAAACGACGCTTACCTTTCAAATAAGAGATTAACCAAATGTTGGAATAGAAAAAGTCTCTCTGCTGTTCGGAGGACTATAACCAATCCAGACTGAGATCATCAGCCTACTGCACATAAAAAGACTTGCCTTCCCGGTGCATTCTATCGTGAAGCAACTGCTTTGGAAAATCTGCGATGACTTGTCCGCATGAGTGAAGATGGCCATTGTCACAGACCACTATCTTGAAGCATTTCCGCGACTTGTGGTATGCGTTTTTATGACGCGCCAAATCCAGAGCATTTTCGCAGACCAGCCTACATGGGTACTGCAGGCCATCTTCCAGGGTCTCTGTCTCCTGACAGGTCTGGGGCCCAGTGTGGAATTTTAATTTGTGACACGACAGGAACTTAGCATTTGGTAAGACCTCACCACACGGATGCTCCTTGCCATCAGCCCCAACCACTGTCTCATCACAAGGGTGTGGCTCAGGGTAGTAACAAGCTCTTCTCATTCTCATTCTGTTGATGCTTTCAAGACAGTGACAACGCCGAAATTCGTGGTCTTCTACGTGATCCCGCACAGCTAACAGACTCTTGCAGACCACCCCGCATGACCGCTTCTGGCCATCCACACCAAGTACTTGCAAATGACAGGTCAGTCCCTCAGTCAAATCGACTGCCATTGCTACGACTCCTTTTGCAGTCAGTGATTGTCTGTTGTTGCAGCCATTTCCCGGGTCGGTTTTAATCGGTGATCTATGGGCGTGTGGCTCAGAATTGTCGAAACCCAGCGCCGCTTCAGCTGAATCAGAACTATCGGATGATGGTCGGAGTTTACAAACGCCATCACAGGAATCAACGTGACAATTTAAACCCAAAGTATGCTGGTGTTGTTCGGGGCCTTCGTCTCCACCACCAGAGCCGGAATCCGGAGGGCTGGTGAAAAAACCTGTCAGTTGGTTGCTGGTTGCACCTGAGGCTTGCTGACCGGATGATACTGTTGGCTGGCTTTTTTGTTGGCCATTTTGTTTTTGGCTCTGTCCGGGAAGCATCATAGAGGTAATCTTGAACGGGTCACTCTGACTTGCCTCCAGTTGATCCATCGGGTTAAAAAGCGATGAATCAGGGTTCCAATAGCTTTTCAAAAGCAAGTCGACAGCGACAAATGCTTCTGCAGATATCCATGAATAAGGTTTGGCTTTCAGACCGACGTCATGGGTGGTCATAACCAGTGCGTAAGCAACCAGGAAATGAGTGGCGTAAATCAGTTGCCACGAAATCGACTCAATAAAGAACCTTTTTAGCCCGTAACCGCGCGGTCTGTGTAGTTTGTCATCGGGCGACAAAATGAATTCTGCATAGCCGTCTTTGTCGCCAAGGTATGATGGGGTGCCCGGCAATATTTGCTGGTCTGGCTGTATAGAAAAGCCCCCGCTTGAAGAACCTCCACTCTGTTGAGGCTCGACAACAAAAATTCTTGTTAACTGTGCAGCCTGACAGATGATAGAAAACGAGAATAGCGGCCAAAACAGTGCCAAAGAGAGTGTTTTTTTCAAAACATTAACCTTACATCGTTTTGTGTTCTGTACTTTTTAAGATAGAAAAGGTAGATCAAAAGAGAGTCATAAATCAGTCATAAGCGACTGAAACAACTTTTCGCTCTACTCTGGGATGAAAAATTTTTTGTGATAAAAAAAAGCCCGCTACTGCATAACAACAGCTCTTGAAGGTTTTTGCGCATTGTCTTGCATTGGGCCCACTGGCCATTCTTATTGGGCACCATCACGTCACAAAACAGTTACTCTGTGCCACCTCTTTTGGCCATTTCTTCGGCCGCAACAGCAGCCAATCTGAGCATATATTCCTTCATTCGCTTCATGAAGAATATTCTTTCCGAACACACGCGAATTCTGGCCCTGCGGTTGATCAAGTTTATCTGCCGCTGCCGCTCACGAGTCAACGTTACAAAAGGCGAGCTTTGTTCAGGTACTGCTCCGGTGTAGCCTGTCGAAGTTTCTACGAGATTCAGCGAACATTTAGCAGAGCCATCGCCATCGCCATCGCCATCGCCATCGCCATCGCCATCGGATAATGGTCTGAGTTTACAAACACCATGACAGGAATCGACGTAACAATTTAAACCGAAAGTATGTTGTTGTTCAGGCCCTTCGTTACCACCGCCAGAGCCGAAATTTTCGGGTCTGGTGAGAGAGCCTTTGAATTGAGCAGTTTTTCCTGAGGCTTGCTGACCGGATGATTTTGTTGGCTCGTTTTTTTGTTGGTTTTTTTCTTGGCCATTACCCGAGAGCGTCATAGTGGTGATTGCATATGGGTCGTCCTGACTTGCTTCCAGTTTACCCATTAGACTAAACAGCGGTGAATCGGTGCTCCAATAGCTTTGTAAAAGCCAGCCGACAACGAAAAACGCTTCTATTGGTATCCATGAATAAGGTTTGATGCCCAGAGCGAAGTCATTGTTGGTCATAACCAGTTCGTAAGCAACCAGAAAATGATTGGCGTCAATCAACTGCCACGAGATCAAATCAAAAAAGCCCGTTTTTACCCAAAAACCGCCAAATCTTTGTGGTTTGTCGTCAGGCGGAAAAATTGATCCTGCAGAGCCGTCTGTTTCGGCAATGTATGATGGGTTGCCTAACATCGGCTCGTTAGGTTTTATGGAAAAGCTCCGGCCCGGAGAACCTCCATCCTGTTGAAGCTGGACAACAAAACTTCTTTTCAATGGTGCAGCCTGAGAGATGACAGACGACGAGGACAGCAGCAACAGCAGCGTCACAAAACGTAGGTGTATCAAGAACTTTATCCTTACATCCATTTTATGTTTTAACTTTCTTAGGTGGGGAAATTAGACCAGGAAAATGATAGATCAAGAGAACAAACCTCTTTTTTGTCATCGACCTACTGCCTATCAACAGACTCACTTTCTCGATGTATGCTAATGTGACGAAAGTACTCTCGAAGATCCGCGCAGACTATTCCGCATGGGTGAAGGTGGCCATTCTCACAGAACACTATTTCGTGGCATTTTCGCAGCTCGTGGAATCTTTTTTTATGACGCACCAACTCCGGGGCATTTTCGCAGCTCTGCCCACATGTGTGTGGCAGGCCATCCTCCCAGAATTCTTGCTCTTCACTGATTTGTGGTCCGGTGTGAAATCTTAATTTGTGACACCACAGGGACTGAGGATTATCCAAGACCACACCACACCGTTGCTCCTCGCCATCCGTACCGGCCACTCTCTCATCACAAGGGTGTTGCCCGGGGTAGAGAGAGGCTCTTCTCATTCTTATTCTCATTTTCATCATGTCGATTCTGTTAAGAAAGCACTCACGCCGTTCCTTGTGCTTTTCTATGTGGTACCGCACAGCTTTCGAACCCTTGCAGACCATCCCGCATGACCGCTTCCGCGCGTCCACGCCAAACACTTTTAAATCGCAGGTTAATTCCCCGACTGCCACAGCAGCCAATGGGTATGTATTCTTACAGCCATTTCCAGGGTCGGTTTTAATCGATGACCGATGGACGCTTTTCTCAGAATCACCCAGAGTTTGACCGAGATCATTCTCTCGTGGGAAAGGCAAGCCTTGCTCTGTTGTTCCTGCTGCATGGTCTGTCAAAGTTTCTAAGAAATTCAGCGCCCCTTCAGCGGGCTCAGTACTATCGGATGATGCTCGTAGTTTACAAACGCCATGACAAAAATCGATATAACAATTTATATCCAAAGTATACTGGTCATGTTGTTCAGGGCCTTCGTTACCCCCGCCAGAGCCTGAAGACAGTGGGCCGGTGATAGAGCCTGTAAGATGAGTAGTTGCCCCAGAGGCTTGCTGACCGGATGATGCTGATGACTGGTTTGGTTTGTTATTTTGTTTTTGACCTTGTCCGGAGAGCATCATTGTGGTGATCGCAAACGAGTCATTCTGACTTGCCTCCGGTTTATCCATTGGGTTCGGTGAAACGGTGTTCCAATAGTTTTTTTCTAAAAGCCAGCCGACAGCAACAATCCCTTCTGCAAATATCCACCAATAAGGTCCGCCGTCCTGAGCCGCATCTTTGATGATCCAGAAGAGTCCGTAGGTAAGCAGCATATAGACAGCCCAATGCAATTGCCATGAAATGGACTCAATAGAGGTCATTTTCAGCCCATAACCGCCAAGCTTTTGTGTTTTGTCATCAGGCGGCAAAATTGATCCTGCAAAGCCGTCAGTGTCGACAATGTCTGACGGGCTGCCCGGCAATGAATTCAGGTCTCGCTTAATAGAAAGGCTCTGATTCTTCTGTTTATGCTCGACAACAAAATGTCCTGTCAACGGTTCGGCCTGACAGATCAAAGATAACGACCAATGCAGCGACAGCAGTGTCGCTGAAAGTGTTTTCTTCAAAACTCTACCCTCAAATTCATTTCGTGTTTACAAGTTGAAAAGGTAGGCCAAAAATGTGGTAGTGCAATAAAATAGACAAAAGCCTCCCTGCTGTCCGGAGAACAATTACTCATCAGAACTTGATTCCAAGAATTGCGGAAACACGATATCAACACAATAACCGTTTATAGCCGAAGAATCGTGAGAGTCGAGCATAAGCTGCTTAACACTTGATGGCCAATTGTAAAACTGGATACTTGATGGAGGCCCCATCAACGTGTAATCAGTTAATTCAACTTCAAAGCACTCTCCATTTTTATTCCTTAACTGTCTAATCCCGTCCCTGAGAACCTCGGGATCGTCTTCATATCCTTCATGCATGTCACTAAACAAATCATTCTCAATCGTGGTGCAGAGCATTTCCCCTCCCCGTCGAATAAATTCCGAAAGTACAGGACCTAAATACCCTTGTGGATAGGCTGAAACCAGTAAACAATGACTGCAATCATCAGGCAGGCACTTGTCAATATCTTTTGGGAATTCAGCTTGTTCAACAGGTAAAAAGTTAGTTAATGGTTCTTTGTCATAGCATTTAACATTAATGTCGCCCATCAAACTAAAACATTTTTCAAGAAATGCTTGCCCCGAGCCAATACCAATAACTGTTTTTGGAAAAGCGTCTTGGTAAGCGCTTTCACATAGAGAGAGCATAACAGCCAGAAATCTTTCAGGCTTTAAACGACCACAACCGG
>NZ_JAHHPR010000480.1:0-1002 GCF_024606255.1 Endozoicomonas sp. SESOKO3 | reverse complement strand
TATTCCTGCCGATTGTTGATCAAACAAGCCACAGAACTATTTGGGTTGAGCAGATCAAAACTGAGCCACTCCCTTTTCAAGACAACCTACCCAGCCTTAGACTTCACTACTCTCAACAGGTTCCCTATCCAGTTCAAATACAGAGTGAAGAGCCCTTACAGCAAGCTCAAGATACTTCTCTGCAATAATAACGGAAACCTTGATTTCAGAAGTTGAAATGATCTGGATATTGATGCCTTCAGCTGCGAGAGCCTCAAACATCCGGGTGGCAACGCCCGCATGAGATCTCATACCCACACCGACGATAGATACTTTTGCGATCTTTTCATCACCGTCATACTCGCGTGCACCCAACTCATCACAGACTTTCGCACAGACATCAAGAGTGTTCTGATAATCATTACGGTGAACGGTAAAGGTAAAATCAGTAGTACGATCGTCAGACACATTCTGAACAATCATATCCACCTCAATATTGGCCTGACTGACAGGACCCAATATCCGGGATGCAACACCTGGAATGTCAGGCACACCTTTAATAGTGACTTTCGCTTCATCCCTGTTAAAGGCAATACCAGATACCACCGGTGATTCCATAGCTACATCCTCGTCGTCGATCGTAATAAGAGTTCCGGGGCCTTCTTGCATGGAATGCAGCACCCTCAATTTGACATTATATTTTCCAGCGAATTCAACCGCCCGAATCTGCAATACTTTTGAACCCAAACTGGCCATTTCCAGCATCTCTTCAAAAGTAATCTTGTCCAGTCGCCTTGCCCCCTCCACAACACGTGGATCGGTCGTGTAAACGCCGTCGACATCTGTATAGATCTGACACTCGTCCGCTTCAAGAGCAGCAGCCAGAGCAACGGCCGTGGTGTCAGACCCCCCTCTTCCAAGGGTTGTAATATTGCCTTCAGCATCACGCCCCTGAAAGCCAGCCAGAATTACAACGCGCCCCCGATTAAGAGATGCCCGCATCTTCTCTGTATCAATATGCTG
>NZ_JAHHPR010000479.1:0-3319 GCF_024606255.1 Endozoicomonas sp. SESOKO3 | reverse complement strand
AACCGCTGCTAAAACAACCTCTGCTAAAACAACCGCTGCTAAAACAACCGCTGCTAAAACAACCTCTGCTCAGACAACCCCTACTCAGACAACCCCCTCTCAAACAACGGCTTCTCCAATAGTATTATGCGACACCCTGACAGGGCAGACGACAGGTGGGGTTCAGCGTCGACTAAATCAATACAGTAACCTTGTTCGCGGACGACGATGTATTGTTCTCACTGCCGACCCGGCTGAGGATCTGGCTCAATTAATCAATGGGCTTCCGGAAGACATCGTGATCCTGCTCTCTTCCAATTCGGTTCCTACTTCGGTTCCTACAATGACGCCTTCTTCTTCCGTTACCCCGGTGTCGGGTAAAACACCTGTTAATTACCTTATTCACGGTGAAATAGTTTTGAAAGAGGGTCAGGACATTATCGGGGCTGCTGATGACGGTTTCGAAATCGTCATCATGCTTGACGAAAGCTATAGAGCGTACAATATGATCGTTGTTGGAGATTCAGGTAACTCTATATTTGGAGAAACAAAAGACAACAATATAAGACACATAACGTTTCGGCCCAATCAACCTAAAGGCCGCCGACGCACTAACGCTCTTGTTTCAGCATGGTGCTATAACCAGAGTCTGATCATAGCACATAACGTGTTACACCTGCCTGACTGGGTCGGCGTCAAGCTTGATTGCAGACAACCCCTGGATGCATCGATCAGTGATTCACGCTCAGGCCCCGGCCTGCTGATCGCTAATAATACGTTTAAAGCTGAAACTTTCAACGTGGGGGGCACAGATCTTATTCCAATGGAAGCGGTCGTTGTTATTACTCCAACCATCAAGAATCAGTCACAGAGAGTCGCTATTATTGATAACACATTCCAGGGCAAGCTGTCAGAAGCGGTAGAGTTTTCTCCCGGGCCCGGAAGCAGTATCGATATCTTCAGAAACAGGATCGACATTGACAATACGGGCACAACCTACCGTGAATATATGATGGGACGTAGCATTAAAAAAAGTGGTATCACGTTCGAAGGTATTACCGATGCCGATGCAGAACCTCCTCTCTTTAACCTTGCGGGCAATAGAATCCTCGTTAGAAATACAGCAATAGATATCTTGGGTCGAGTGAAACTGGCCATGGCTTGCAACCACATGGAGGGAATCCACCCCTGGCGGCAGGAACAACATCAATACAGCCTGAAAGCCGTTGATCCCTTACCTCTGGCGCGCGAGTGCAAAAGATCCCTGAGTTCAACCGTTGGCATGGCAACTACCCGTCCACCTGCACTCTGTCAGATCGTGAATAGCTGGAGAGCCGTCGAAGCTTCCCCGGCTAATTATGTAAGTGGACTGAGCAACCTCGAGGGTCAGTTCTACTTTGACCCGGCCATCTGCCCGACAGTCGCTTCGCCCTCTGCTGTTATTAACAGTACCAGCGACACTGGCGATGACGATATCGCCACTTCATCAGCCCTTGCAACTGCAGCGACGACCGCTCTGAGTATCATGACCACTCTGGCCCTGTTGCTGAATCAGTAGCCTGTGCCCGTTGCTCCGGTTTAAGGAAACTGTTGCAAAAGTAGCCAGCGATGTTCTTGAAATATTCTTAAGACATTAATGGATGCACACAAACGCATGGACTAGGATTTTGACGAGTTATACTCGGGAGTCTTGAAAATGATTATTTCGCGGCGTTGCTTGGCCCGCTTGGTCGCTGCTGTGCTTCTCTTACAGACTCTCAACCTTCAAGCCCAGAACACAACTCAACCTGCTCCCCCTTCTTCTACAACATCACCGCCAACGGTATTATGCGAAGCTCTTCCAGGGAATACGACGGGGGTTCAGCAACGGCTAAAACAGTACAGTGAACTGGTTCGCGGGCGTCAATGCGTTGTTCTCAGTGCCGACCCAACAGAGGATTTAGCGGAGCTGATCAATCGGCTTCCGCAAGATACGGTGATACTGCTCTCCTCCTACATGGTCCCTACGATGAAGCCTTCTCCATCCGTTACCCCGTTGACGGGCAAAACCCCTGTTAATTACCTCATTGGCAGTCAAATAGTCTTGAAGAACGGTCAGGATATTATCGGGGCTGCTGATAACGGTTTCGAAGTCGTCATCATGCCTGGCAGAAGTTATTCAGATAGATATATGGTCATCGTAGGAGACCGCAGTGACTTTAAGTTCAGAGAAACAAAAGACAGCAATATAAGACACGTAACTTTCTGGCCAACCAGACCTGATGGCTCACGATCCATTGAAAGAATTGTTTCAGCAACTTGTTATAACCGGAGACTGATTATAGAAAACAACGTATTTCATCTCCCTAACAATTATGGGGTTAGACTTGATTGCAGACAACCTCTGGATGCATCGGCCAATGATCTGCGCACCGGGCCGGGCCTGCTGTTCGCTAATAACACGGTAAAAGGCGAACGCTTTAACGTTTCAGCTGGTAACTTTATTCCACTGAATGGGCTGTTTGTTTCTATTGCCAGAATCAAGCATCAGTCACAGCAAATCGCTATTGTTGACAACACCTTCCGGGGCAAGATGTCAGAAGTGGGAGACTTGACTCTTGGACCCGGAAGCCATATTGATATCTTCAGAAACACAATCGACATTGACAATACAGGCACAACCTATCGTGAATATTTGATGTCAAGATACATACCAAAAAATGCTTTCACGCTGACGGGTATTCGTAATACCACTGCAGAGCCTCCTCTCTTCAATCTGGCAGGCAATCAGATCCGCGTTAGAGATGCAGCTATACATGTCGAGGCACAACTTGAACTGGCCCTGGCCTGCAACCAGCTGGAGGGACTCGCTCCGTGGCGACAAACTCAACAAAAATACAGCCTGAAAGCTGCCGATCCATTGCCACTGGAAGGTGAGTGTGAAGGATCCGTGAATTCAACCGATGCCATGGCAACTACCAGCCCACCGTCAACCTCCCGGATTCTGAATACCTGGACAACCATCGTTACACCTTTATATGGACTTTCCAACGTTGAGGGTCAGTTCTACTTTGACTCGAAAGCCTGCCCGACAGTCGCTTTGCCTTCTGATGTTATGACCACCACAACCTCGGCGGGTACAACCGAAGTGACTACCGCTTTGGGTGTCATCACCACACTGACCCTGTTGTTGAATCTATAACCTGAACTCACCTCTCCGGTATACAGAAGCTGCCCCAAAAACAGCAGCCAGCGCGATTTTCCGGTCATGTTTTAACGACGTTAACAGGTAGGTATAAATTCATAGGCTAGCAGCCTGTCGGACTTAAGCGTCCGTAGCGAGGATTGCAAGAAATTGAGG
>NZ_JAHHPR010000005.1:0-3446 GCF_024606255.1 Endozoicomonas sp. SESOKO3 | reverse complement strand
CTGAGGCTGAGGCTCTTATCAACGCCAAGGTTCCAACCTCTGGATTGGCTGCTGCAGGATCTGGGTATGATTGTTCATCCACCCATGCTTTACATGGGGTATGTAGGTTTTGCTGTAGCCTTTGCTTTTGCTATTGCGGCCCTGCTCGGTGGACAGCTTGACAGCGCCTGGGCTCGATGGGCTCGTCCCTGGACAACTGTGGCATGGTGCTTCCTGACTGCCGGCATTTCCCTGGGAAGCTGGTGGGCTTACTACGAGCTGGGCTGGGGTGGCTGGTGGTTCTGGGACCCTGTGGAAAATGCTTCCCTGATGCCCTGGCTGACCGGTACGGCCCTTATTCACTCTCTGGCGGTGACTGAAAAACGCGGACTGTTCAAGAGCTGGACACTGCTGCTGGCTATCACCACATTCTCCCTGAGTCTGTTTGGTACCTTTCTGGTTCGTTCCGGTGTGCTGACCTCTGTTCACGCCTTTGCCAACGATCCTGAGCGTGGTCTCTTCATTCTCGGCTATCTGCTGGTGGTTGTGGGGGCTTCCCTGACCCTGTTTGCATTCAGGGCACCGGAAGTGAGAAGTAAAATCAGTTTCTCACTGCTATCGCGCGAAACCTTGTTGCTACTCAATAACATTATTCTGGTGACCAGTTGTGCCACGGTACTGCTGGGTACTATGTTCCCACTACTCCTTGACTCTTTGGATCTGGGCATGATTTCTGTTGGCCCTCCCTACTTTAATCTGCTGTTTGTTCCACTCTCCATGCTGCTGGCTGCCTGTCTGGGTATCGGTATCCTGCTGAACTGGAAAAAAGGTTCTCTCAGCTGGTTGAAGCAGCAGGTGCGCTGGATATTGGTCGTTTCTGTTGTCGGTGGCATCATCTTCAGTTTCTTATACGGTGACCGCTTCCTGGTCAGTGAAGCCCTGGCGATTGGACTCGTGCTCTGGATGGTATTAACCATCGGTAAGGATGTTCGCAACAAAACCCGAAACATCGGCCTTCTGAAAGGAATGAGAAAGCTCAAACCTGCCTATTATGGTATGCAACTGGCCCACCTGGGACTGGCAGTGACCTTTATAGGGGTGGCTCTGACCTCTGGTTACAGCGTTCAGAAAGATCTGCGTATGAATCCGGGCGACACAGCCCGGGTGGGTGAGTACGTCTTTCGTTTTGATGGTGTGAATCAGCGCCAGGGCCCTAACTATGTTTCTGACTTCGGTACTGTGAAGGTCTTTAAAGATAAGCAGCAGATTGCTGTCCTTAATCCCGAAAAGCGTGTCTATACCGTTCAGGGTATGCCGATGACAGAGGCTGCCATTGATTCGGGCCTGACCCGTGATCTTTATGTAGCCCTGGGAGAGCCTCTGGGTGACGATAGCTGGGCTGTTCGGCTCTACGTTAAGCCTTATATTCGTTTCATCTGGCTAGGCTCTATCTTCATGGCTCTGGGTGGTTTGCTGGCCATTTCGGACAAGCGTTATCG
Source organism: Endozoicomonas sp. SESOKO3 (assembly GCF_024606255.1). Classification (NCBI taxonomy): domain Bacteria; kingdom Pseudomonadati; phylum Pseudomonadota; class Gammaproteobacteria; order Oceanospirillales; family Endozoicomonadaceae; genus Endozoicomonas; species Endozoicomonas sp. SESOKO3. The sequence goes on along the minus strand of NZ_JAHHPR010000005.1, from coordinate 1,968 downwards.
TGTCCGTCTCAAGAAGAAAGTCGCCCTGAGCGGGAAAAAAGCTGCATTGGCGGGTAATCCCGGGCCTTCCCTGGATTCAGGGAAAGATGCAACCGTCACCACAGGAGGTCAGGCGTGAAGCGTTGGAAACTGTTTTTACCGTTAGCTTTCTTTTTGACTTTCTGTGTTCTGCTCTACATCGGTTTGTTCATGGAAGATAAAAATGAACTGCCTTCTATGCTGCTGGACAAGCCGGTTCCTGAATTCAGCCTGAAAAAATTGCAGCAGCCCGCAGAGACCGTTACTGAAGAAGCATTGAAAGGCAGGATTCTGTTGCTTAATGTCTGGGGCTCGTGGTGTCCGGCCTGTAAGGTGGAGCACCCCTACCTGATGAAACTTGCCCGCGAAGGCATCAATATTGTTGGCGTCAACTACAAGGATGAGCGTCAGGGGGCTTTGGAATGGCTGGATCGTCTGGAAGACCCTTACCTTTTCAATATTGTTGATAAGGATGGCAGGTTGGGTCTTGATCTGGGGGTCTATGGCGCACCGGAAACCTTCCTGATCGACAAGCACGGTGTGATTCGTTACAAGCACATCGGGATCCTTGATGACCGGGTCTGGAAGAAAGATCTCAAGCCCCTTTACGATGCCCTGCAAAAGGAGTTAGTGCAATGACTCTCGACTTTTTTTTCAGGCGCTCATCACTGCTGGAATCTGTAAGCGTCTCCATGCTGATGGGGCTCGCTGTGCTGTTAGTCAGTTTGAGCGCCCATGCCGGGGTCATTGAAAACTATCAGTTTGACTCTCCCCGGCAGCAGGAACAGTTTTTCCGTTTGAACGAACAGCTGCGCTGCCCTCAGTGCCAGAATCAGTCCATTGCTGATTCCAATGCGCCTGTTGCGCAAGATCTGCGTCGTCAAGTGCACCGTATGATCGTTGAGGAAAAGGCGGATGATGACACTGTTATCCAGTTCATGCTGGATAGGTACGGTGATTTTGTACTCTATAAACCCAGAATGGATGCCCGCACCATTATGCTCTGGTTTGGCCCTCTGATTCTGCTGCTTCTGGGCATTTTTATACTGTTCAGAATCCTTAAAGAGCATCGTCCGGAGACCGAAGTTGAAGGGCTGGACGAGCAGAACAAAGCCGAGCTTGACAAGATACTGGGTGGTAAAGATAAATGACGCAGTTCTGGATAATCGCCACAATATTAACTCTCACTGGTATGGCTCTGGTCATGCTGCCTTTGTGGTTTCGCAGTCGACGCAGTTCTGATCAGGATGTTTCAGACAAGGCTTCCAACATCGCCTATTTCAGAGAGCAGGAAGCGGATCTGACAAAGCAGCGGGACCAGGGTTTGGTAACGCCAGAGGATGCCGAACTGTATCGGTCGTGGCTGAAAAAAAAACTACTGGAAGATGTGACTGATAAGGAAGAAACACTCAGTTACACAAGCAGTAGCAGCAAAGGTCTTGCTTTATTCCTGGCCCTCCTGATTCCAACTATGGCCGTACCGGTCTACCTGCATCTGGGAGCTCAGACCGAGCTGTCTGTGACTGGGATGATGATGAATCCGGATGCTTCTCATGAAGAGATGATCTCTGCGCTGGAAGCCTGGCGCGACAAGCGACCGGATAATGCTCAGGCCTGGTATCTGCTGGCGGGCCGCTATATCGCAAAGGGGGAAGTGGATAAGGCGATTGACGCCTATAAGACACTCTACACGGTCTCGGAAGGCAGTCCTCAGGCAGCGGCTCAACTGGCTCAGGTACTGTTCCTGGCCAACCGTAACCAGGTTAATGGCGAAGTTCGTGGCCTCTATCAGGATGCTCTGAGCAAGGACGAAAGCAATACTACGGCATTAGGGCTCAAGGGCATTGATGCTTTCGAACGGGAAGATTACAAACAGGCTGTGCAGGCCTGGACCAAAGCACTCTCTATTGAAAATGATATGACTGCACGACAGTCATTGTCTGTGGGTAT
>NZ_JAHHPR010000478.1:0-1973 GCF_024606255.1 Endozoicomonas sp. SESOKO3 | reverse complement strand
AGATGGCAAGGCGAAAATCTATGGCAAGCAAGACGATGAGTCATGGGTAGAAAAAACCATTATTTCCCATGATAGCCCTGTCAAGTCTGCCACCCTCAGCGCCGATGGTCGCTATTTATTGACTGTCTGTATGGGAGGCAGCATGGCGAGAATCTGTGGCATGCAGGACGATGGATCATGGGTGAAAAAAGTCACGATTTCCCATGATAGTCCTGTCAAGTCAGCCACCTTCAGCACCGATGGCCGCCATGTGGTGACCACCAGCTTCGTTCGGGCGAAAATCCATGGCCTGGAGGCCGATGGATCATGGGAAGAAAAAGCCATCATTACCCACGAGGGTTCAGTCTTATCAGCGACATTCAGCGCCGATAACCGCCATTTAGTGACCGCCAGTAACGATGGCAAGGCGATAATCTGCGGCAAGAAGGACGACGGATCATGGGAAGAAACAACCACTATTTCCCATGGTGATCGGGTCTACTCAGCCACCTTTAGCCCCGATAGCCGCTGTGTGATCACCCGCAGTGAAGATAAAAAATCGAAAATCTATGGCCATAAGAACGATGGATCGTGGGAAAAAAAAACGACCATTTCCTATTATTTGGAGAGCATTAAATCCGTCACCTTTAGTGCCGATAGCCGCCATGTGATCATCCACAGTGGAGATAATAAGTTGAAAATCTATGGCCAGATGGACAATGGATCCTGGAAAAAAAAAGCGACCATTTCCCATGTTTCTGGTTTCAAATCAGCAGCCTTTAGCCTCGATGGCCGTCATATAGTCACAACCAGAAACGATAAAACGGCGAAAATTTATGGCCAGTTAAGCGATGGATCATGGAAAGAAAAAGCCACCATTTCCCATCGCAGTAGAATCAGGTCAGCCACCTTCAGAGCCGGTGGCCATGTGTTGACCATCCACGACGATAACAGTGGAATCAGGTCAGCCATCTTCAGTGCCGATGGCCATGTGTTGACCATCCACGACAATAATACGGTGAAAATCACTGAACTAAGGATGGATGACTGATTATTTGCTGTCACTCGTTAGCCCGGCCCCACATTAACCCGGCAAACCGTTTGCCCTCTCCGGGCAAGTCACCTAAAGCGCCGTTACCTGATTGGGCAAAAATATCCTGAGCCAGTTGCCTTTCTGCCGGATTGTCGCTTGTGCTCAAAATTTGAATATCCCTGCTCACCAAAGTGAAATAATAACGATTGAAAAACAAACTATGAATTTAATAAGAAACCTTTCCTGCTTTGGTGGTTCACTCCCATCAACACCGGATCAAGCTCGATCAGAAAGAACCAGTGGTACCGCTATGGGCAGGAACGTCATTGTGCGTGACAAGAAAGAGCTTTCATTATTGCTCGATTTACCACTGGAAATACAATCCAAAATTTATTCCTATTTGCAGGCTCATGATATTACCCGTTTAACACGGGTAAATTCATACATGAACAGTACAATCAAAAACGATACTTCAATAGCAAGGGCCTGGTATCGCCAATTTCCTTCATCACAGCAGGCTCTGATGGAGACAATCGTCACTGCAAAAGATAAAGATCAACTCGAGGATTGGTTGAGGCGCTTTACAAAGGATGAGGCATTAATCAAGTCAATCATGGATTGCCAAACGAGTGTTTATTTTCCTGCGCTGTTCTTTTCCTCTATCACTAAACTGATGTCTGAATGTAAAACATTTAAATTGGAGACAAAAGCCACTCTCCCCATCTTTGCTACACGGAACTTGCACACCACTGCTACAAAGAAATTGGCAAGCTTCGGCCTCGATAGTCGCCATATTTTGATCGTCAGTGACAATAAAACGTTGAAAATCTATTGCTGTGAATCATGGACAGTAAAAGCCACTATTTCCCATGATAACAGTATCAATGAGGCCACCTTCAGTGCCAGTGGCCGCCATGTGGTGACCGCAAGTAACGATAAAACCGCAAAAATTTATGCTCTG
>NZ_JAHHPR010000477.1:0-1505 GCF_024606255.1 Endozoicomonas sp. SESOKO3 | reverse complement strand
ATGCTCGTTTCCCTTGAAATGGTAAGGTCTAAATCTGACTTAATGTCTGAAATACTAATCTGCATCGGAGAGTTCCGAGTCAGGCTGGAGTGCTGCTATATCCCAAATTTCAGCGGCTTCGATGTTGACAGTTAACAGCCAGATCGCTGCGGGATCGAGTTCAATTTTGTAGTAACCTCCATCGGTATGAAAGGTATTAAGCAACTTTGCTTTGCCATCGACTGGGATATGTTGAATATCCCAGAGCCTGATATCACAGTCGCTCCGGGTGAATACTCGAGTGTTGTTGCGGATAAAAATGGCTTGTTTAACTGCGCAGCCATGGTTCATCGTTGCAAGAAGCTTAGGACTATTCTTTTTAATCTGGGTTCCATCCCAAAGTTTGGCGGTATGGTCACCGGAAGTGGTGACAATATAACGACCTGTTGGGTCAAAAGCGATAAAATACACATCATCATCATGTCCCATAAATGCCAATGGATCAGTATCTCCGCTGATAATACTATCCATATGCCACAACGCGGCACAGTTGTCACCAACCATAGAGACGCCAATTTGCAGTGTCAAAAAAACAGACTACCCTGAATAAACTCAGCAACCTAACCGGTCTGGCAATGCACAGCTTTTACACCTTTCTACAGTTGTTCACTGTAGCATTTGTAGCAACAGCACTTACCTTTTTCACAAACCCTGAAGTGGCCACTGGTGAATATTTGGAATGGCAGCTGCCTATAAAAAAACAAAGTGATTCCTCTATAACCATTCGAGCCAGGTCGGCAAGTGTTGCTACAAAAACTCAGGGCACACGAACGCAGTCTTTTACTGGCGAAGTCACTATTTTCGGGCAGATCGACCAGCCATTTATCGTCTGTGCACAGAGCTTAGACGCTCAGGGCTTTACTTATGAGGCCAGTGCTGTTGTACCTTTCCCCTTTTCTGATAGTGATAAATCAACCCATCTTTATATGCTTACGTTAAGTGAGCGAATGGGCAGAATAGCGATTAAAGAAAGCCAGCCTTGGTCTGTCTTTCAAAAGTGCGTTCCAGTTCCGAGTATTCAAACTCAAGACTGAACTCAGTGTCTGGTAGTTCCAACACGATAGCCAGTTGCTTTCGGAGGGATTTAAGGATTTCTTCAGGTAATAGTTCATCTGAGTTCTGCTGTCAGCTCCAGAAGCTGTTGTATCAGATGCTCCCTGCCACTGAGCCTGGGTGCGAGCCAGTGTAAAAGCGCACGTGTATTAAGCAGCTTATCCGCCAGTTCACGGGATTCAGCCAGGCTGATTCGGAAGGTAAAAGGCGGCGAATCACCGAACCGTACAACAATCGTTACTCCTTCGGGTTGTGTATTGGTAAGCCAGTGGTACACCCCGACAAAAGGCAGATGATCACGCCAGTTAGCCGGCAGGCTCAGAGTGGGCAGGAGAATCAGGTCGACCATCATTTTGTCAGGTACTGGCATAAAGGGCGGTCGTCTGAAATCGTTGAAATCGTCAGTGTCGTAG
>NZ_JAHHPR010000476.1:0-1553 GCF_024606255.1 Endozoicomonas sp. SESOKO3 | reverse complement strand
GATAATGGGAGATAGTGCCTTTTGCTTGCCATGTTCCATCGCTCTCCTGACCATACGGTAGTTCTGAAAGCAAAATCAGGGAAACGCTGGCCATCATTGAAGCTGGCGCACAGGAAGTGGCCCGGGAAAATGGCGGCGATAAACTGGTAAGCGGCCTTTCAACCATCATTGAGAACGACGTAATCAGAGTTTCTCTGAACCTGACTACTCCTGATGTACGCCCGATCAGTACTGCTCAAGTCGCTAACCTGTGGCGGAAAGCGAATGGCGAACTGACGGGGCTCCTGAGCATCACGTATAGTACGACAGGTCATGGTCCGGGAGGTGATCCTGCCCTGACCGTTGAACTCAGCCACACAGACACTGAGGTTCTTCGCCAGTCCAGTGAATTTCTCGTAGGGAAACTCGAACAATTTAGCGGAGTCACGGATATTTCCAGCAGTTTCGCCAGTGGTAATCCTCAGCTGGATATCCGCATCAGTGATGAAGGCATGGCTCTGGGGCTCACCGCTAACGATATTTCACGACAGTTGCGCAATGCTCTCTTTGGCATAACAGCCATAAAGCAGCAGGAAGGAAGAAACGAAGTCTCGGTGAAAGTCATGTTAAATGAAGCATTGAGGCAGAGTGAAGCCGATCTTCTCAATATGATGATCCGTACTGACGACGGCAGCTATATTCCTCTGACCCGTGTCGCAGCCATTGGCAAGAGTACTGCCCCATCAAGCGTAACCCGCAGAGATGGCAGCAGAACCGTTGATATTACCGCAGAAGTGAACCCGAGGGGTTCTACACCGCAGATCATCAGCTCTCTTCAAAACAATGTATTTGAGGAGCTTCAGGCTAAGTATCCGGGACTACAAATCGATCTGGGAGGAGACCAGAAACGTGCAGCAAAAAGCATGAGTGCGCTCTTGAAGTCGAGCCTGCTGGCCATGCTTTTGATCTACGCTCTGCTGGCTATACCTTTTCAGAGCTTTACCCAGCCACTACTGGTCATGGCAGCCATTCCTTTTGGGGTAGCAGGCGCTTTTTTGGGTCATATAATACTGGGCTACACCCTGAGCATGATCAGTTTTATGGGTATCATAGCGCTTTGTGGCGTTGTGGTGAACGACAGTCTCATTCTACTGACCACCTACAACGGACACAGAAAAGATGGAAAGGACTGGAGAGAAGCCATTAATCAGGCCGCAACCCGACGTTTCCGTCCTATTATTCTGACGACACTGACCACCTTTGGTGGATTGGCTCCAATGATTTTCGAGACTTCCCGTCAAGCACAGATGGTCATCCCCATGGCGATCTCTCTGGGCTTTGGCATTCTCTTTGCCACCTTTATCACTCTGGCGATCATTCCCTGTCTGATCGGTGCAGGGCATGACCTCAAGAGCTGGTTTCAGGAAAGTCGAGGGAAAGAACCCGCTTTGAGCTCAACTCCCTGATACAAAAAGGCCGCTGAAAAAAGCGGCCTTTCTGGTAGGTGTTAGTTTCACTAACATCAATGTCATGAACTTTCATGCTAAAACCGACTCTAAGCCGCAGAACCAATT
>NZ_JAHHPR010000045.1:0-1886 GCF_024606255.1 Endozoicomonas sp. SESOKO3 | reverse complement strand
TCGCCTTCAAATGCTGCTTTGAAAAACGGTTCCAGCTGTATGGCGCATTCGTGCGCTTTGGCTATATGTTTTTGTATCGGGCCAATAGGAGAGCGGCCAAATACACTTGATAGTAGGTTGCTGGTTGGCATAGTCGCAGACCTTTTGGGTTGAATTTATGATGGGCATATTGCCCGTCGTCTATGGCGAACGACTTACAGAACTCGCTTCCTATCCTGTCCACTGGAACAGGATAGCTGATCAAAAATTATAGGAGCTGACTAAAATTTGTATACTGTAATGCCTCTTGCATCTCAAGTATTTCGACCATTCACGCGCTCGTTTCTCATAACAAACTTTTCTGCTTAGAGTTAAAATGAACCTTTTCAAGTCGTCGGTCAGCTAACCCATGAGTACTGAAACAGAGTTAAAGTTGTCGCTGCCACAGGAGCAGATACCTGTCCTTAAGACACTACCTTTCTGGAAAAAGTTCACCAGCTCGGCACCTGAAACGTTTCATTTGGGCAATACCTACTTTGATACGGCTTCTCTGACACTGAATCAGGCACGGGTTGCTTTGCGTATCAGAGAGAAAAATGGTCAATTTTTTCAGACGCTGAAAACCAGAGGCGAGAGTATTAACGGGCTGACTCGCCGGGGAGAGTGGGAGTGGTCAATAGAACGCCCGGAACTGGATATTGCGGGTTTACAAAAGGTTTGGCCAGAAGCATTGGGAGCCTTGACTTCAAAGGACCTGATACCGCTCTTCTCAACCGATTTTGAGCGAACCTGCTGGCGGGTAGAGTGGTCTGAGCCGGCAGCCAGAGTTGAGGTTGCTTTGGATTACGGTCATATTTGCTCAGGTGATGAAAGCAGTGTCATCTGTGAGTTGGAGCTGGAGCTGGTGACAGGTGATGAAAATGCGCTTCAAACGATTGCTGATCAACTGGCAAAAGCCATTGATTTGAAGCCGGCAGACAAGAGCAAAGCAGAGAGAGGGTTTGAATTGCTTCAGCGAAGCTGAGGTCTCTTCGCTCAGATACTTATGAAGCTGGCCAGTACCAGAACGGTTGCCAGCCCTGACAGAGCCTGAAGCAGCGTGGCCAGGGTGAACGACTTAAACCCCGTGGCCGGACTGATTCCGGAAAACTGGGTCACTACCCAGAAATAACTGTCATTGGCATGGGTAACCAGCATGGAGCCGCATCCTGCCGACAAAAAGGCCAACAGTCGACCATTGTCGGAGTCCAGGCCCAAGCCAGGCAGTAAGGGATCAAGCATCGACGCGGCACTGATTAAAGCTACAGTGGAAGAGCCCTGCGCGGTTTTGAACAGTGCTGCTATGAGAAATGGCAAAATCAGCCCAAGACTCTCTGGCAGCCCTTCAGCAATTCTGGCAATGTGTCCAGTCTGAGCCAGTATTCCCGCAAGTGCGCCACCGGCTGTAATGATCAAAATAATCATTGCGCATGAGTGAATACTCTCACTGAAAATCTCAGTGAACCCGTTCTTGCATTGGCGAATCAATGGCAGGCTGGCCAGCAAACCCAGAAACAGCGCATTGGCAGGTTGTGAAAGGAAAGTAGCCCAGCTCTGCTCTTTATTGCCTGCTTGAAAGTTAGCCAGGGACATCAGTAGCAAAGGTAAAAAGATAGGGATAGTAGCTGCCCAGACGTTTTTGTGATGGGGAAGGTCTGATTGAGGGGGAGTACCAACCATTTGGCCCTCATAATCAGAAGCTGGCTCATTCAGCCAGCGGGTGACCCAGTTGCCCCACAATATGGCTACAAAAGTGGATAAGAGAGCTACTCCCAGCGCCCAGGGAATCACCAGACTGGGAGATATTCCCAAAATCAGGGTTGCCGCTGCAGGGCCGGTTGTGGGAGGGACCAGAGAATGGGTTGCAA
>NZ_JAHHPR010000044.1:0-1088 GCF_024606255.1 Endozoicomonas sp. SESOKO3 | reverse complement strand
CCCTGTACCCGTCCAGTAATGTCAGTATTTCGATGTCAAAAACTTCTGTCTGGTTGAGTTTTAACCATAAAAGACCAAAAGCCTGTTTTTCTCTTTTGTCATCTGTCGGGTTAACGCTTTGTGGTTCTGGTTCACTTAACGGCACACAGGCTTCAGCCGCCCCGGATTGAACGTTATCCAGGTATTGGGACAGTGATGCTTTAATCTCATCGGGGCATTCTGTACCTGATGCTTCGATTCTTTCCCTCAGTTTGCCAAGCAAGGATTTATGCAGTCTCTCTTTATGGTGGTCAAGAGATTTCCAGACGACAGGTTTGATGGCCATTCTTCTGTTGAGCAGGGTAGCCAAAACATGAATAGGCAAGGGATTGGAGGGGAGAGCTTCTTCAACATCGCCTCTTGCCTTCAGCCTTCTGTTAGCGGCCAGTCTGGCTTCGTGCCTCTGGAGGTATGCCGGGTCATCCTCTTTTAAACGCCTTTGCCAATCTTCTGCGGTCAGATAATAGTGTTCAGGTACATTGATGATTTTCAAAAAAATCCTGAGCTGTCGCTCTGACCAGTTGCTAATTTCAATTTTTTCATCCTGTATTTTTAGCTGCGGTATTGGAAAACGGTAGGTCATAATACCGAAAGGCAGCCCTTCAACTTCAAGCCGCTGTCCTCTGACAGTGAAGGACACTTCTTTAAGGTTCCGCATCAGCATAGAAATAAAACTCAGGGCCAGCCCTTCTCCTGACGGGATAAGCCCAGAGACAGGTATCTCAACGGTATTGTTGTCGGTAGCACGCATCCCCGACAGAAAGCGATCGGGGATATCGTTATCCCGGGGCAGAAGGCTATGGGTTTTGAGTAGCGCTTCAAAGAGTGTCTGGATGCCTTCTTTGGTAATGTCATGGGTTTTTAGCCCAAGGCAGGCTTCAAGCAGCCCTTTTAACCATTGGGAGGAATGCTCTTTGCTGAGTTTATGCAGGGCGCTCAACGAAGGAAACAGGTCGAATATAGCCCGGGCATGGCTGGCATCCATAAAAAGCAACTGATCATCCTTTGTTAAGGGTTGCAGGATTTCCAGGTAGAGCCTTTGCATATAG
>NZ_JAHHPR010000475.1:0-2136 GCF_024606255.1 Endozoicomonas sp. SESOKO3 | reverse complement strand
GACTGATAGAAGACAAACAAAAGAGCCAGAGGGGGCTCAGGCCTTAAAAGGGATAATCCTGATTAGCATTGAACCTTAAGGTGGGCATTAGACCTACCCCTCAATTTTCAATGGGTTTCGGATGGAACCACGAAAGATATAATTCTGTCACGAGAGCAGAGTCGGTCTGCTCGTAACTGCAATTGATACGGCAGGAGTTTCAGAGCGAACACGCCTGATTTTAATCCTCAGCAGCGCAGCGGGACATCTAATCCCGGAATTTGTTCAGGCAATGGCTTCTGCTTCCTTTGATCGCTGCCAGTCCAAAAGCTCTTTAATGGCCCTGGTCACTTCCTCCACACCGTGAATGATGTTGGGCGCATTAAGGTGAGCGCTGTGCTTGAGGTCGGTTTCCAGCTCCAGACAGGCTTCCAGAAGTCTTGGAGCTGCACAGTATCGGCAAGCACCATGAAGTCTGTGAACCCGATCCAGTAGCGGCTCGTGCAGATTATTTCGGAAGCTTTCTTCGATCGTCTGCAAATCCTCTGGCAGACCACCAAGTAGCATGGCCAACATTTCTCTGGCCAGTTCCTGGTTGCCGGCAGCAAGCTTTATGCTCTTCTCGACGTCTATCGGTGATAAGTTGGGTTTTACCTGTCTGGATAGATTTTCTTCAGTCGGTTCATCGGGTGCCTGCACCGAGTTACCCGTCCAGTGACTGATGGTGGTGACCAGTTGCCGGGTATTGACTGGCTTGGTCATATAGTCATCCATACCGCTTTGCAGAATCTGTTTGCGTTCCTCGGGCAGTGCGTGGGCAGTCACAGCAATAACAGGAATACGTTTATAGATATTGTTGATATTTCTGATTCGACGCGTCGTTTCTAATCCGTCAATGTCAGGCATCTGAACATCCATCAGTATCAGGTCGAAGATTTTCTGATGGCAGTATTCAATGGCTTCAAAACCATTGTGAGCGGTGGTTACAGACTGATTCATTTTTAACAGAATGGTTTCCAGTAACTTAAGGTTTACCTGGTTATCATCCACGATCAGGATATCCAGTTTTTTTTCAAATACTGCTTTGGCGGGTTGCATGACGTCGGTTCCGGAGAGTGTATTCGAGGTCATCCCCTGAATCGCCAGCAAGAGTTTGTTTCTGGCCACGGGTTTAAGGAGGCAGTGAATCCCGGTGGGCAGAGTTTCAGGGTGATTAGTGTTACCGGCCATGGCTAGAATCAAAACAGGGCTCTGTGTGAGATAGCTCTCGGCGATCCTCACGGTGCGTTGCAGACGATCATCACCCTGGCTCAGAAGAAGCAAGTCATAGTTATGATGGTTTTCAACGTAAGTTTGCAGCTCGTCCAGAGACTGAAACGAAGTGACTTTTAATCCCAGGCTTTGTGCCTGATGCCCAATGGAAAGTCTTGAGAGTTCCTGTGGCTCATAAAGTAATACATGATGGCAGCCAGTTATGGGTTCTGGCTTAAACAATACGTTTTCCTCTTTTATTGGATGGGCTCGAATGGTAAACCAGAAAGTAGAGCCTCTGCCAAGATCAGAATCGAGTCCGATTTCCCCTTGCATCTGTTCCACAAGACTTTTGCTGATAGCGAGTCCCAGGCCAGTCCCTCCGGCTTGTCGGGTTCTGCTGGAGTCGGCCTGTGAGAAAGCGTTGAAAATACGTGAGTGCTGTTCGGAAGTCAGGCCTGAGCCTGTATCCGTGACAGTAAACTTTAGTGTATGGACGTCAGAGTCATCCACTTGCTCCAGCATGACTCGAATGGCGACGCTGCCGTAACTGGTGAACTTGATCGCGTTGCTCACGAGATTGGTTAGAATCTGGGAGAGCCGCAGTTTGTCACCAATGATATCTTCAGGAGTGTCCTCGTAAATGAAGCTGGCCAGTTCCAGCGATTTATGGTGCGCTGCAGGGGCCATAATAGCCAGAACATCATCAATCACTTCCCGTATACTGAGTTGCTGATTGTCCAGTTCGAGCTTGCCTGCCTCAATTCTGGAGAAGTCGAGAATGTCATTCAGCATGGTCATAAGACTCTGGGCAGACTTCTCAATAGTCTACAGGTACTCCCTTTGCTGTGATTTAAGTTCCGTTTCAAGCAACAGGGCGGCATAGCCGGAGATTCCGTTCAGGGG
>NZ_JAHHPR010000474.1:0-1113 GCF_024606255.1 Endozoicomonas sp. SESOKO3 | reverse complement strand
CAGGTCGTCTCTGGCAACACAATTTTCAGGCACCGGATACATTAAGCTCATTTCACAATGCCGCTGATGGAAGGTTCTGGGTACCCACACCCTTTTTTGGATGTCAATTCGTTCCCGGCACGATGGGAGAGTGGAATGCCCAGGATTACCCAAACATAGCACCGGCCCCGGTTGGGATGAGAGACTGGGCTGATATCCGCTCATTTGCTGAGCAAACTTCCTCCAGCTTTGGTATGAAAGAACGCTATCTTACAACCGATTGTGAGCGACAGGGTGAATTGCGGATTACTGAGCTTGGGAAAGCCTTTTACGGGCTGGTGATTAACTGGCTGAGGGTTCGCCACGACACCGACCTTCTGGATTACAGAAACACCGTGCAGATGAACCAGTTGCAGGAAGAGCTGGTGACGATTGCCGCTGATCTGTTTGCCAGTGCGTATAAAATGAAGACGGAGACCGTGAGAACAAAGATACGTCTGGAATTCCCGGCAGAGTCGCTGACCCGGGCTGCACTTGAGTGTGGTTACTGGTGTGACCCGAAAGTCCGCTATGTACAGGATATCAAATCAGGCCGTTTTCCTGATGAGGTTTATCCGGATCATCCGGATAAAAGCTTTAACCGTGACTTTTTGAACTCAGTGAACGCAGGCAAAGAGAACCTTACCAAACAGGGATTGCGGCGCTCATCCAGAGCCAGAGGACCCAATTTGGGTATTAACAACGGTACCCTGCCGCTGTCCCATCTGGACAGTTTGTTTTGGTTTGCCCTGCATACGGGGTGGCAAGTGCACGAGCCATCCCGGTGTTAGGTGTCTCTGAGCAATCTCTCAATGTCTGCTATGCTGTCCTTCTCATTCATTTGTCAGGAGTACAGCATGAGCTTGAATGCTGAACAACCACCCGAAACAGAGCTTGACCATATTCGAGATACCCTGACGGGTATTGTCAGCTACGCCAGTAAAACCCGTGCTGAAATGCACCGGGGGTTCGCTCATATAGACAAACGCTTTGACCAGCAAGGCAAAGATATTACTGCACTGCAATCAGACGTCGCAGATTTGAAAGCTGACAACGCAGAGTTGAAAGCTGACAACGCAGCGGACGTCGCAGACT
>NZ_JAHHPR010000473.1:0-1104 GCF_024606255.1 Endozoicomonas sp. SESOKO3 | reverse complement strand
TAAAACATTGAGAAAAGGCAATGTTGAAAGTCGAATCTATCGGCTTCTGTCGCAACATCGTCATTAAGGCGTTGTGCAAGCATGTTAAAGTTCCACTGAACTCCATTAGAAATGCGACCTGCAAAGTGTATATCCAGCCAGTCCATGGAATGCAGCACGATCATCAGTTTTTTGAAGGCTTCCTGCATGGATTGACGTGAACTCATTCGGGGACACTCTACGATAATCTCTCCCGCTGTGCCGTTGCAACTTAGCTTCATGGGACCAGCATCTTCACGCAGCTCTATCGCTTTCAGAAGCTTGACCAGAAACCACATACGTTTTAACTTGCCAGCTTTTTCCCAACCAGAAATTTTATCGAATTGGTCAGAAAATTTCAGTCGCAAGGTTCGTCCTTTCCCTCCCTCTGCGTTTTCAAGCAGCTCAACAACACCCTTATGAGCTCCAAGATTCAGGTTAACAATCAGGGCATCATCGATGATGACCGCAGTCCCTGAAAGCCGTAATTTTTTGATGGATGCCTTGCCGGACGGATTCAACAGCGGTTCCTGTCCACCCGAATTATCCGAAGTTGTGAAATCAACGTAGGTGACGTTCTCTTCCTCAGACACCCTACCCTGACGTGAAGTCAGAGCAACCGGTGCCAGCGCCTCTACGAAGCGCTGATGCAGGGCAAAAATCAGCTCATGGACACTTCGGACCCGCTCAGCCTTCGAGGGGGTGAGTGCCTGAAGACAGGATTGTAGCTGATGGCAATCTGCCACCCACTGACGAAACACTCTCTGGGATACCTGCCCTTCTTCAGCGGCCTGCATGGGCGTAATGATACTCTCTAACCCAGATCGAATGGTTTCTTTCAGCGTCACGAACCGGTTGCTCAGTTTCGGAAATTCATCCCGCAATGACTGAACCTCGCGCGAACAGCTTTTACCGGTCAGCTGCAGAAAGGCTTCGTAACCCACAAGCATTGCTTCAGCCCCGTGAATCAGTCGGTTTACGTTGTCTCTGGTCTCTGCCAGTAATTCTGATCTTTGCGGCGACATGCTCAGTTTTATCGGGTTTGCCAGACAATCCAGTCCACCGCCGGGGGAAAAAAACGACAAC
>NZ_JAHHPR010000472.1:0-3592 GCF_024606255.1 Endozoicomonas sp. SESOKO3 | reverse complement strand
GTTAAGGGTTGCAGGATTTCCAGGTAGAGCCTTTGCATATAGTCGAGTCTCAGCACCCCTGACAGTGGTTGCAACCGGACTGTATACTGTTCCCAGAGGCTCTCATCCGACAATGACTTCAGCCGCTTGGCGAAATAGACAAAACGCTCCCTGTCTTCATCGGAAGAAAACAAAGCCGTTGCCTTATTTAACACGGGCAAAGGCACGGTTTTATCCGCATGATGCCAGAAAAAAATCCGATCCTTTTCGCTGGTCTGAAGGTAGCGCTCGACGCCCTTTCCCCCATAAGAAGACAGAAGCTTTATCAATGATTCCAGCATCAGAACGGTTTCAGTGTTTTCATGTATTTCAAGAAATTGTTTTAAAACCGACCAGTTTAGTGACCAGCCCGGCTTAGGGGTGGCGAGATAGAGAGCGACCGTTTTTATCTGGTGATTGAATTTATCATCTTCTTCAGCTCTTTCATCATCTGAATCGCTGTCTTCTGAAGTGAATTCTCTAAACAGGCTCTTTTTCAGTTGTGTTTCCCGGTATTGCAGTTCCTCAATGGCAGGTAGCCCTTCTGATGCCCAGAGCCTGGCCATAATTTGCAGGAGTAGGTGATTGGGGGCTGTCCAGCAACTTGTCCAGTCCATCACTTGTTTCACTGCCTTATATTTGAGCACGCCTTGACCATTGTTCATGGAAGAAAAGGCGCGGAAGCACTCCATACTGAACTCACCATTTTTTTCTCTCCATTCAGACCAGTTCAGTACCTCTTTCACTTCCTCATATTTTGGCATACGTCTGGTGTAGTACATTAATGAGAAAGAGTGTAATAGCTCCATATTGAACTCGCCATACTTGTCTTTCCATTCCGGCCAGCTCAGTACCTTTATCACCTCACTCTGTTTGGGCATGCCTTTGCCATGATTCATAGACGAGAGGGCGCTGAACAACTTCCTATTGAACTTGCCATCCTTGCCTCTCCATTCCGGCCAGCTCAGTATCTCTATTACCTCATTATGTTTGGGCATGCCTCTGCCATGATTCATAGACGAGAAGGCAAGGAACAGCTCAATACTGAACTTGCCATCTATGCCTCTCCATTCCGGCCAGCTCAGTATCTCTATCACCTCATTATGTTTGAGCATGCCTCTGCCACGGTTCATAGACGAGAGGGCGAGGAACAAGTTCATATTGAACTTGCCATCTTTGTCTTTCCATTCCCGCCAGCCCAGCACCGCTTTCACTTCCTCATGCTTGGGCAAGCTTTTGCCATTATTCATTGACGCAAAGGAAGAGAATACAGCCAGAGTCGCTAAATATTCGAGTTCATCCTGACTGCGTTGGGCAAAATCAAGGATATGTTCTTCTCTATTCTCCAGCATGTTGGTCAGTATGCTGGTACTTTCGACGGTTTCATGAAGGTGCTCAAAAAATACGATCGCATTACGGAAGAAGCCATTAAAAGACCTTCTTTCTACATGGCTAAGTAGCCTGTAAAAAGAGTGTTTGACAGTGATGTTTTTTTTCTCGAATACCTTCATCAGGGTTTTCGCTTTTTCCAGCTCTTGCTCAGTTAATTCGTAATGGATATTTTCTTTTACTTTTTCCAGTGGGTTATCTGTAACTTGAGTTTTTGCCCTTTTTCTTAGTTTGTCCGCTGGTGCTCCTGAAGCAACGACTTTCAAAGTATTTCTCTTTTTATCCAGGCCATTCTTTTCTATCTGAACAGGTTCCGATGAATCAGGCTCTGTTTCTTCCGGCGTTCGTCCAGCTCCTTTATTATCATGAGTGTCCGACAGGCACTTATCGCATAAAAACACTGAAGCAGCTGCATCACCGGCTATACGACGTAATTCCTGAGTATTCAGTGCATTGTTACACCTTGAGCATGTAACAACCGAATTTTCTTGATCCTGCTCAGCTGAGGGTTTCAGTGGGTCATCGCCTCCATCACCACTGCCGCCTGTCGAACCGGTTTCCTGGTTATGGGCTGCGGTTCCACTCATCTGGCCGGATTGGCCAGTCTGACCTGTTGTTGCGGTCATTGATGCATTGGCCTGTCTGGAGGGTTGACCTTTTTCTCCGTTATCCGCCTGACGACCAGAATATTTGCCAGAAACGATCTCACGGTAAACACTGAGTTCGTGATCATTCTGTGCCAGCAATGCCTGAATCAGAACCGGATGCATCGTGGCAGGGTCTGAGCTTTCCAGATCAAGTAGATCCGCTTCAATAACCATGATCCGGTCTGACATTATCCGGGCCAGAATGGTTTGGCCTTTTATAATTGACCATAGTCGTTTAATTCGCAAGATTCGAAGCAATTGTTTTTTTTGTTGCAGGCATTTTTGAACAGGGTCAGGAACGAGGTTAAGGTCAGGCTGGGGCTCTGGGTCAGGAGTCCGGTTGTTTCCGTCAGGTGGCTCGTCGTCATCAACTTCCCCGGCAGCACCCAAGGCGATCAGTGCCTTGCAATGGTTCTCCGGGTATTCATGTAACACAGCCTTCAGGTCAATGCGGTGTTTTTGCTTTATTGGCCAAATCGGTAGAGGAGGCAATGGGAGAGGCGCAAGTGGACTTTTATTCGGTAGTAGCTGGAACAAGCTGAGGGCGAACTGCATAAATTCAACTGACAGAGAGTTGGGCTGTTCAGGTTCAGCCAGCATATTGGTAGAGAGGAAATGCGCTGGTACCGGGCTTGAGCCGACTAATCCCAGAGCGGGCAGCGACTCCCCATACATTATGGTTACTAACAGAAGCAGTGATCGGACCATCGAGTGGGCAGTTTCGTTTTTTTGTGGCTCTCTCCTGGACCCGAGCTTAAAAAAAATCAACATCCGAGACCTCATTCGCTATTGGAAATATTTCGTCATTTTCACGACGTCCGGCGTAATGTACAGGCTCATTAACTGACCTCTACCATTTGCACCGGAATGTATAGCACTGCAATGACCAGCCTGCCATGAAGGGAGTTAGCGAAAAGCTTTTTTTGGTATTAGAAAAACTATAATGGTTTTGTCACCCCGGGTTTCAAATTTACAGTTCTGTGCTCATCCCTGAGTTCATCGCTTTTCTAAAACCAAATCTTACGACAGTTGTTAGGAATAAAACATCGGCGTTTCAGTAAAATTTCAG
Source organism: Endozoicomonas sp. SESOKO3 (assembly GCF_024606255.1). Lineage (NCBI taxonomy): Bacteria > Pseudomonadati > Pseudomonadota > Gammaproteobacteria > Oceanospirillales > Endozoicomonadaceae > Endozoicomonas > Endozoicomonas sp. SESOKO3. Next base: position 469 of record NZ_JAHHPR010000472.1, on the reverse strand, counting down.
CACGTTTGCCGTAGATGAAAGAATCTATGAACCACTCTGTTTTAGTTTCTTGCCCCTTATCCTCTCGTCTATCCTCACTGCTCGTATCCATAGAAAACAAAGGATAGAATCATTAAAAGTCTACTCTTGCACGTATTGATCGTTGTGCCATTCGTCTGCACGGTTGAGTCACAGACCTACCGTTTTATCGTTGAGGTTAACCAGAATGGGGCTTCGACAAGCCAGAGTTTTTCTATAAAAACTGAGCCGGGCACATTATCTGAAGTGGCAATGAACGATGGGGGGGCGATGCAAAACGAACCATCATACATTACCCACACAAACGGATATTCAGGTTCAGGCGCGCCTCCCGATGACAAACCCTGTAGGCGAAACACATTTCAGATCATCACTTTGATGTACGGAACGGGCGGTGGGAACTATTCCCGGACAACGGGGCAAGAGGATCATGGTCAGTCATTCAATAGGC
>NZ_JAHHPR010000471.1:0-2633 GCF_024606255.1 Endozoicomonas sp. SESOKO3 | reverse complement strand
ACTCTACAGGGTTGTACTATTCCCTTAATGAAACGGGGAGAATCAAGATCGAAGACAGCGCTCATGATGTCTGGGATAGCAGCAAGAATAAAACGGAGGTATTTGCCTTGCTCCCGGCCTCGTTAGTGTTTCACGGAGATGATGATCACTCCGCGGATACTCATGACGTAAAGCACGGTTACCCCGAAGTCGATGAAGTGTCCCTGTTAAAAGACACTGATTTTCACCGTCTCAAGCAGCAGATGGTGATACTCCGTAACGCTGCTAACAACAAAGCCGCTGAAACCTTTACAGCGTTTATGCTGTTACCCAGTATTCAGTCCTATATTGGCGATCATGGTTACTATCCGGCAAGTTATTCTGATGAATGCAATCCTGTTGATGCTTCATCCGCTGTTTCTTATGTTTCAGCTATTCCTTCTGGCGGTGTTTTGTATGTTGTTGTTTCCGCAGTCGTTGTTTCCTTTATTAACGGAGGTTATCGCCGTTTCTAATTCCCGGCTTTGAGCTTGTCGAAGTCTTTCGACAAGCTCAGGACGAGAGGGGGCTCTATGTCTTGGATCAGGAAATCTTTTCCTTGAATTCACACAAATCTTCGATAATACAGCTGCCGCATTGAGGCTTTCTGGCTTTGCAGACGTAGCGTCCATGAAGAATGAGCCAGTGATGGGCGTCCAGAAGAAAGTCTTTGGGAACCAGTCTGACCAGTTTTTTTTCTACTTCGAGCACATTCTTGCCCGGAGCAATTCCGGTGCGGTTGGAAACCCGGAATATGTGAGTGTCCACAGCCATAGCAGGCTGTTTGAAAGCGGTGTTCAGCACCACGTTTGCAGTTTTTCTACCCACACCGGGTAGTGCTTCCAGGGCTTCGCGGGTATCAGGGACTTCACCGTCATGCTGTTCCAGCAGCATTTTACAGGTTTTAATGACATTTTCGGCTTTGGCATTGAACAGGCCAATAGTTTTGATATATTCCTTCAGGCCTTCAACACCCAGATCAAAAATGGTCCGGGGTGTATTGGCCACCGGGAATAATTTATCCGTTGCCTTGTTCACGCCAACGTCCGTTGCTTGAGCTGAAAGAATCACGGCGATCAAAAGCTCGAAGGAGGAGGAGTAATTCAGTTCTGTCGTTGGGTTAGGGTTTTGGTCCCGCAAACGGCTAAAAATCCGGGTTCTTTTTTCCTTATTCATCGGATATTTCCAGTCACTCGAACACGTTTACTGCCAACCTCTGATAACGGCTCTTGAGCCTTTCTGGCTTCTTCCTGCTTTTTGTCGATGACATTTTTGATAGCAATCAGAAACCCCATAAAGACAAAGGCTCCCGGGGGGAGGATGGCGAACAGAAACTGCTTGTAATCCTGGAAAACGACAATTGACCAGTTTTGAGCGGCAGGGCCCAGAAGCAGATCCATGCCCGAGAACAGTGTTCCCTGACCAATCAGTTCCCGAAGCGCTCCCAGCAGAACCAATATGGCAGCAAAGCCTGCTCCCATCATCAATCCATCAAAAGCGGCAGGAATCACAGGCTGTTTAGAGGCGTAGGCATCTGCACGTCCCAAAATAATGCAGTTGGTGACAATCAGGGGAATGAAAATACCCAGAATTTTATACAACTCATAGGTGTAAGCCTGCATCAAAAGCTCGATACAAGTGGTAAAAGAGGCGATGACCATAACAAAGACAGGCAGGCGAATCGCATCAGTCACCTGATGTCGAATAAGGGAAACAACTATGTTTGAGCCCATGACCACCAGCATGGTAGCAATACCAAGCCCAAGAGCGTTAACCACACTGTTGGATACACCCAGAAGGGGGCAAAGACCCAGCAGTTGGACCAGGGCCGGGTTGTTATGCCAGAGCCCGTTCCAGGCAATCCTGGCGGCTGATTGATCGGCGAACAACGATTTTTTCTGCAGCGCTGAATCAGTAGCAACATCATCCGTCATTGTTCTGCTCCTTTTCTCGAAACTTTTGGCTGTGCCAGGGTTTCCATGGCTGCTTCACCCTCTTTAAAGAGTGTTTCCCTGTGAGAGGCAAAATAGTTCAGGGTTCGATAGACGGAGCCCACAACAGCTCTGGGGGTAATAGTAGCCCCGGTGAACTGGTCAAACTGGCCGCCATCCTTCTTGACTCCCCAGTCTTCAGGAGCAGGGTCTGTGAGAGACTTACCCCGGAACTGCAAGATCCAGTCAGACACTTTGGTGTCTATTTTATCACCGAGTCCAGGCGTTTCCTTGTATTGGGTGGCTCTTACTCCAGCCAGAGTCCCGTCGGCGTATATGCCCACCAGTAGCTCTATTTTTCCAGCATAGCCGTCAGGAGCTATGGCGGGAAGAATGACAGCAACAGGCTTGTGATGCTTGAAAGCTACGTAGCCATATTTTTCAGTAGAGGTTGCCAGTAAATCATTGGCCGGGATGACTATCCGGGCATCCAGAATGCTGTTGTCGTGTGTGTCATCCGGAAGAATTTCTTTCAGAGCCCTGGCTTCAAAGGCGCGAACCTGGGCATGAATCTTCTCTTGCGTGAAAACAAAAGTCAGAGCAATGAGGCCCACGGTGAGAATGGCAAACATACCCAGTGTCAGACTGTTGCGAACGATGCTGCTGGCAAGGCCGGCAGAAGGT
>NZ_JAHHPR010000470.1:0-6816 GCF_024606255.1 Endozoicomonas sp. SESOKO3 | reverse complement strand
CCTCAATTTCTTGCAATCCTCGCTACGGACGCTTAAGTCCGACAGGCTGCTAGTGGTACCCGATCCTGAAGAACAGGAAGAAAATTAGTAGTAATATTTGTCCTCAAGTGCTTCGTCAAGGCTGGGAGGAAGAACATAACAGGCGGCAGGATAAAGACTATCAGGGTCCATGTTGTCAATATTCTCTATAGAAAAATCATAGAGAAAATCGAGGAACTCAACCAAGTGTTCTATCCGTTCTTCAAGGTGTTTTTTCTTCTTCTCTTTTTCGCTGAAATCTTTTCCTTCCTGATCCTTTATTGCCTCGCCAAGGTTGGGTCCATCAGCATGTTCGTTGACATCTGGCTCAAGAGTTGACTCGGGCATTGCCAACATAATGCGTGATTGCCTCAGCAGATCTTCAAATCCTGTGAAGAGGCTTTCGAATATGACTTGGCAATCCTTAAAATCATTGAAAGTTTTTTGTAACTGTTGCTCTATGTATTTTTGTAGGGCTAGAAGTAATTCACGAAATAATTCAGGATTTTCATTTCCCGGGTTGTCGTTTGCGTCGGTTAATACCTTTTTGAATGTTCCAAATAATGTCTGTTCTTTGTCTTTTATCTCTGAAGAGTGAGTAATAGTGTCATCCCAGTTGGATGCGCTAAAGTAAGTCGCCAGATTGTCAATGTGTGTATTTGCGAGTTGTATAGAGTAAGGATCAAGAATCAGACATATGGCATCAATTAAACTCAAAAACTGATTATTCGAGGCAACTAATTCAGGTTTTATTTCACCATATTTTTTTATCAGCCTGGACATTGTTTGAGCTGAGTGAGATTTATTATGATAAAGCATTTTTTTGCTCTTGCTAACGTCTTTGTTGAGAAGAGAGAATGCGGCTGTTATCAGTGGATTAATTGATTCCCTGGTCTTTTTAAATTTTGAGTATTGCTCCGATATGTATAAAAAAGTAAGGCGCATTTCTCCCAGCAATCTCAGGCCATCGAACAATCTGGCAGATTTTTTAATATTTTCTTTTAAAACTGTGCGATCATTTATAGGTTCTTTTACACCTAAAAGCTCATCTTTTTTGGTGTCAAGTCTGTCGATACCAGAGAAGCCGGCGGCGTGAAGCAGGAATGAGTTAAAAAAGAAATGGGCCTCTTGAGGGGTGGCTTCATTTGAATGGATGGCGATATAGTAACTCACCATCAACATCGCGAGGTTGTGTTGATCTTCTGTTTTGGTAATATCGACAGGTGATTCGGTGCCTCGGATGTCAGTTAGAACTGCTATCATCAAACTTTGGCTATTGTCGAGTGTATAGCCGAGGGCTTGTATCACTTGCTGAATCATGTTTGCAATTGTCAGGTTCTCATCGGGGGGGGTTACCGGGATGTAGCTCAGCATAGTGTTTAGGGTGACTTCATCAAAGCCTGCATTCAACCCCTGGATAATGGCGGTCATTTGTGCATGGTTCATTGGCGGGAGCGGAATTTCCATTAATGGTTGTAACTGCCGTGCTTCAGCTCCCTCCGATTCTTCTGAATGCTCATCCTTCTTCACGTCTTGCTCATTTTCATGGTTCATGGCAAAGATAAGACTGCTCGTATTCGGGTTGAGATCATAAGTAGGGATTTTTCCTATATAAGCATTATGATTAATCAAATCATTCAGGAAGCTGAACTCTTTTGTCGTTTTTTCTCTAACAAATCCCTCTTCCACTGGTGTTGAAAAAAGATTGTCTGCCAGAAGTGTTGAACAGGGGCAAGCCATCATGATGATGCAGAGGGAAGCAGCAACCGACTGATTGGCGCTATCACGATGGAAAAATATCGATTGCTTTGCTGTTTTAGGTAATCGAGCAATGGAGTGACTCATCTACACCTGCCTTCAAGGGTTTATGGATGCTGTGTTAAAAAGTAGTCTATGGGTTGCAGCAGCACCGAATTTGCAGGGGCTAAATGACCTACCGAAATCACTACCGTTTCAGAGCCTGCCGTTTGCTGTGAAGCCGCTGCTGGTGGCCAGGTCAGAAAGAACAGGAAGAAGATTAAAAATAAACTCCGTCAAGACTTTCAGGAATATATCTGTCAGGATCAATAGTGTCAGAGTCATAAGGATACTTCGTGGCAAAATCATAGAACCAATCGAAGAAATCAACCAAGTATTCTACTCGTTCTTCCAGGTGTTTGATCTTCTGCTTTTTCTCTCTGAACTCTTTTCTCTCTTGTCCATCTGCTGGCTCGCTGGATTTAGCGTCATCAGCCTGATCGTTGGCATTGGTCTCAACAGTTGTCTCAAGCATTGCCAACATAATGCGTGATTGTTTCAGCAGATCCTGAAATCCTGTGGTGAGGGTTAGCATTATGGTTGTGTAATCATTTGAATTATCATGAATTTTTAGTAATTGCTGTTCTATGTGTTTTTGTAAGGTTATAAGTAATTCTTGAAATAATTCAGGATTTTCATTTCCCGGGTTGGTTTTTGCGTCGGTTAGTGCCTTTTTGAATATTTCAAATAATGACTGTTGTTTGTCTCTTGTCTCTGAAGAGTCGGTAGTGGGATCATCTGAATTTAATGCGCTAAAATAACTCGACAGGTTGTCAATATGTTTACTTTCGAATTGTATAACGGCAGGATCAAGAATCAGGCTTATGGCATCAATAAAAGTTAAGATCTGAATATTTAAGGCTGCTAACTCAGGATTTTTTTTACCATTATGTTCTAGTAGGCAGAGCATTCGTTGAGCTGATTCTATATTACGATGAGAATGCGGTATTCCGTTCTTATAAATGCCATAGTTGAGCAGAGATAAAGTGGCTTTCAGTTTTGGATCGACAGGTGTGTCGGACTTTTCAGCTGCTAAGTCATTCTCCAATTGTTGCAAAAAATAAAGTCGCATTTCTTGCAGCGATTTCAGGCCATAGATGACGGCAGCAGATTTTTTAATAGTTGCTTTTAGCACTTTGTGATCTTCTGTGGGTTTATCTATTGATTTTTCCAGACCTAAAAGTTCATCATTTTCGATACGGAGTCTCTCGATACCAGACAAGACCGTGGCGTGAAGCAGGAATGAGTTGAAAAGGTCATTAGCCTCTTGAGTGGATAATTTACTTAAATTGATGGCTGTGTAGTAAGCCACTATCAACATCGCAAGGTTCTGTTTTTGTTGTGGTCTGGTCAAATTGACAGGAGATTCGATCCCCCGGATATGAGATAAAACTTCTATCATTGCTTTCTGGTTGTTGTTGGCCACAACACCGAAAATTTGTTGTACTTGCTCAATCATGCTTTCGATGGTCAGGCTCTCGTTGGGGAGTGTTTCAGGGACGTAGCTCAACATAGTGTTTAAAGTGCTTGCCTCAATGCTTGTATTTAACTTCAGGATAATGTCACTCACTTCTGCATGGCTCATTGGCGGAAGCGGAATCGTCATTAAAGACTGCGGTTGTTCTCCTTCGGCTCCTTCCGATTCTTTTGAATTCTCATCCTTTTTTGCGCCTTGCTCATTTTCATGGTTCATGGCGAAGATAACGCTGGTCGAATTCGGGTCGAGACTAAAAGGGGGGATTATCCCAATATAAGCATTATGGTTAATGAGATCGCCCAGTAAGCTGGACTCTTTTGTCTCTTCATCTCTGACAAATATCTCCTCATCTGGTGTTGGTAAGAGATTTTCTGCCATCGGTTTTGAACAGGGGCAAGCCGTAGTGATAAAGCCAAGAGTAGCAGCAAACAACTGACTAGCCTTGTCACGATGGAAAAATATCGACCGCTTTGCTGTTTTAGGTAATCGAAAAATGGAATGACTCATCGACACCTGCCTTCTCTATTTTATGAATGTGCACATAAACTAGTACATGGACTGCAGCAGTGCCGAATTTTAAGCACCAGTCAATGCTATTACTGAATTTGCACGTTACGTTTTAAGCCATCGTTTTGCCTCGATTTGGGGACACCGTAAGTGCGGTGGGGAAAATAGACTTGCCCGTTAGGACAAGCTGTACCCGTAACCATCCGTAGACTGAATTTTCTTACAGTGTTTGTAGGATATGTCGGTTATTGTTCCCGTTCCATTTGCTATGTTGAAACTTCCTCGACTGCGTACCGCAACCCGTCCTGTATACGTTCCTTGCCGTTTACCTGCCGGAACGATAGCTTTGACGATATCGCCAGTCTGAAACCCTTTTACTTGTTTTGAGCCTTTAGCCTTTGTACGGGGAAATCCGTACTTGTCCACTCTGCACATTTGCCTCGATCCACGACCCATAGCCTTAATGATTAAGGGTTTTGTGCTTTCTGGTATGTATATGCTGGCTCCTGACTCTCCTAAACAGGCGGCATCTATCCATTGCTCTTTCTTGTATCCTTGCTGAGTGCGGTTGAACTTGGTTCTACCGCCAGTAGCAAAGGTGGTAGGAAGACCGATAGCCTGAACACGTCTGGCGGTTTCGTTTCTTGTGGCATTGACTAGCGGGAGCGGAAATTCGATTAAAGGCTGAGGCAGGAGTGCTTCAGCTCCTTCCGATTCTTCTGAATCCTCAATCATTTTTTCGCCTTGCTCATTTTCGTGGTTCATGGAGAAGATAAAGTGGGTTGTATTTGGGTTGAGAATAAAGAGGGGGATTTTCCTTATAAGCCTTTCGCGACCGCGGCGATCAGAACGTGGGTTTTGAAGCTGTTGGTGGCGATTATTCTGAAAGAACAGGAAGAAGATTAAAAATAAACACCGTCAATAGTCAAAACTAGCGTCAAAACTAGCTCTGACGGCCTCAACATTCTCAGAGCCATAAAGCGTGTCTACAGAATAATCAAAGTTAGTCTTGAACCAATCTTCGAAATCATCCAAGCATTTTTTCCGTGCTTTCAGATGCTTTATCTTCTTCTTTTTCTCTTCGTTGCTAAACTCTTTTCCTTCTTGACCCTTTGCTGTTTTGTTTTGTTTGGCTCCATCAGCCTGCTCATTGGCGTTGTTGTCAGTAGTTAGCCGATACATTGCTTTCGTAGTGTAGCTCTCCAGTAAGTCAAATGTTGAGCAGATAGATAACATTTCGAGTGTGTAGTCATTTTTATCAATAAACGTTTTTTGTAATTGTGTCGATATGTGATTTTCTAAGGCTAGAAGCCATTTTCGAAATAATTCAGGGTTTTCATTTCCAGTGTTTTTTTTTGAGTCGGTTCGTACTTCTTCGGATATTGCACTTAATGTTAGTTTTTTAAACACCGTGTCGATAGCGTCAATAACGGGATCAGCCTCAGCTAAAACATCTGAATTGCTAAAATTAATCGACATGTTGTCACCTTGTGTAAGTACCATTTTTTTAATGAAAGAACCAAGAATCAGGCTTGAAGAATATAGAAAACTCATGAACTTAATATTAGAGGCAACTGATTCAGGATTTTTCTCAACATAGTCTTGTATGAGCATTAAAATTTGTTCGGCTGATTTTATATCATGCTGATAAAGCGGTGTTAGGTTCTTATCAATCCCATAGTTGAGCAAAGAGGAAGCGGTTAATAACATGGGGTCTACTGATGCCTCAGAAATTTCAGCTTCTGGTAGATTGTCCAATTGCTGCAAAATCTTAAGGCGCATTTCTCCCAACAACTTCAGGCCAGAGAAGACTGAAGCAGATTCTTTAATATTTGCTTTTAAAATTTCGTGATCTTTTATTGATGCTATTGTACCTAAAAGGCCAGCTTTTCTGGCATGAAGTCTCTTGATACCAGAAAAATCAGTGGCGTGAAACAGGAATGAGTCAAAAAAAGCATGAGCCACTTGAGGGGTGGCTCCATTTGAATGGATGGCTGTGTAGTAACTCATCATCAAAATCACCAGGCTCAGTTGATCCTCTGGTTTAGTCATATCGACAGGAGATTCGGTACCCACGATATTCGTTAGAACTTCTATCATTGCGTTCTGGTTATTGTCAGCCTCAACATGGAGAGCTTGTTGCACTTTCTTGATCATGCTTGCAATGGTCAGGCTCTCATCGGGCAGGGTTACCGGAATGTAGCTCAACATAGTGTTCAGGGTGTCTTCATCAAAGCCAGTATTCAGCCCTTGGATAATGGCAGTAATTTGTGCATGGTTCATTGGCGGGAGCGGAATTTCCATTAAGGGCTTAAGCTGCTGTGCTTCAGCCCCCTCCGGTTCTTCTGAATACTCATCCTTTTTTTCGCCTCGTTCATTTTCATGATTCATGGCAAAGATAAAATGGGTCGTATTTGGGTTGAAAACAAAAGGAGGGATTTGTCTTATGTAAGCATTATGGTTAATCAAATCGTCCAGGCAGCCAGGCTCTTTTGTCGTTTTTATTCCAGCAAATTCTGCCGCCACTGGCGTTGAAAAAGGATTTCCTGCCAACAGTTTTGAACAGGGGCAAGCCAGCACGATGAAGCCAAGGGAAGCAGTAACCAAATGATTAGCCTTGTAACGATGGAAAAATATTGATGGCTTTGATGCTATTAGTAATCGACCTATGGGATGACTCATCGTCGCCTGCCTTGTTGAATTTGAATGCCCTGAATAAGGTAGTTTCGCCTGCCACGCCTCTGTGACCGTAATACTCAAGAACCCGGCAACCCTGATTTATCGAGCAGGCGATATCTGCATTGAAGCCGTTGCTGACCTCATCAAAACTTCGACCGCAATGCTACAACTGAATCTGCACAAATTTCCTGATAGCCCCGGTCTGAAAAAACTGGAAAAGTATCCAAACTAAACACCGTCAGGATTACCCCTGTCAGCTTCATCTCTGTCAGCAGGGATCGTGTTAACTTCAACTCCATTAACTTCAACTCCATTAACTTCAACTCCATTAACTTCAA
>NZ_JAHHPR010000043.1:0-1472 GCF_024606255.1 Endozoicomonas sp. SESOKO3 | reverse complement strand
ATGTTGATCAGCGCCATAGTACCCATAGACAGATCAGCGAAAGCCCATACGGTAGGCAGGTTGCCAACAGAACCCCAGAACACCATGACCAGGACGGCCAGACGATAAATCATCAGCAGAGTCTTGCTGTTTTTAATGAACAGCAGGTTAGATTCACCATAATAGTAGTTGGCGATGATGGAGGTGAAAGCAAACAGCAGGATGGCTAATGCAACCAGATGTCCACCCCATGGTCCTATCTCACTGGACAGGGCTGCCTGAGTCAATGCAACGCCGGTCAGGCCACTGCCCGGTTCCAGCATACCAGACACCAGTATAATGGCAGCCGTGGCTGTGCACACGACAATAGTGTCCATAAACACCCCCAGCATGCCCATCATGCCCTGACTAACCGGGTGAGTGGAGTGTGCAGTCGCTGCAGCATTAGGTGCGCTGCCCATACCGGCTTCGTTGGAGAACAGGCCACGCTTGATACCTTGCATCATGGCCTGGGAAACCATGTAGCCGACACCGCCACCCATGGCGGTTTCAAGACCAAAAGCACTCTTGAAAATCAGGGTGAATACAGCCGGTAGTTCAGGGATATTCATGGCCACTATAACAACCGCCACAGCCAGGTAGCCCATGGCCATGAACGGCACAATCATTTCAGCGACTTTGGCGATGGAACGAATGCCACCAAAGATGATGACGCCGCTGGCCAGTACCAGTCCGATGCCAATGTATTCAGGAGCAATGTTATAACCCGTGAAAGCGGCTGCAATAGAATTGGACTGAACGCTGTTGAAAGCAAATCCGAACGCAATAATCAGAGAGATAGAGAAAGCAATGCCCATCCAGCGCTGACCCAGTGCTTTCTGCATGTAGTACGCAGGACCTCCGCGATAAGTGCCATCACCATTGTTGGTTTTGTAGATTTGGGCGAGGGTGTTTTCGGCAAAACTGGTAGCCATACCCAATAGGGCAATAAGCCACATCCAGAAGATGGCACCGGGTCCACCCAAATAAATAGCAACGGCAACACCGGCGATGTTACCGGTACCAATTCGGGCCGCAAGACTGGTGCAGAATGCCTGGAATGGGGAAATATGAAGGTCGGAATGAGTTCTGCGGCTACCCATCATGGTTTTGGCAGCCAGACCGAAGCGACGGATTTGTACGAAACGTGTACGAATGGTGAATAAAATACCGGCTCCAAGCAGCAGGTAAATCAGGATACTCCCCCAAAGAAGATTGTTTGATGCAGAGATAAAATCGTTCATAGTACTTCCTGATTATTAATATGATATTTAGTTTGTTTGTTTTTATTTCCATATAAAATAGATGAATAAACGATTACGAATAAGTACAAACACTGCCTGCCCGAGTCATAGCAAATTAAGAAATAACAATCGTTTAGGACGCGGTTGCAAACGTAGCGAAAAAGCGCAGTTTACAGCGAGTAAATGAGCATTTTGAGCCACTTTTTAACG
>NZ_JAHHPR010000469.1:0-1158 GCF_024606255.1 Endozoicomonas sp. SESOKO3 | reverse complement strand
GCCCAATGGCATGGCCAGCCCGCCCAGTTCAGTGATTTTTTCAATGCCGGTGTGGAAGGCATATTGACCGGATCGGTCACGATCAACACCATAGCGTTCCAGCCAGTGCTGGAAAGGTGTGAGCATTCTGTGCGTGTAATCGCCTCGGTTGGTCAGATCCAGAAGATAGAGGAACGACATGTTTGAGAGAGACAACGCGGCAGTCTGCGAGACAGTATGGGTCGCCAGTAGCGGTTTGTAGCTGGAGAAGTACCAGGTGACAGCCTGTGCCAGGAAGGCTGAAGGTTTGACCCAGTAATCATTGAGCTGCTGCTCCACCGCTGCGGCATGAGCCTGCATCAATGTGCCATGGATAGCCTTGATCAGTTCTGATTCAGATAGTCCAGCTGCATTGGCATAAGGTGTCAGAGTATCCTGAACATTGGCCAGAAACGCTGCCGTTCTGCGGCCGTTTTCAAAGGCAATATCGTCAAGAACATAGTTGGCAATGACCGCAGCGGCATACTCTTTCATGCCGGCAACAGACGCCTTCATACCCGCCGGGCCAGTAGCGGTGATGGTCACGGGAGTAAAGGCGCTCTGCATGAATTCCTCAGTACCCTTGTCGGACAGCATTTGAACAACCTTCTTGAAGTGAGGCAGATTGACGCCGTGTTTGTAGTCAAGGAAATGTTCAAACTCGTCCACTGTCTGATAACCGTCGACACCTCTGGCGGCTTTCATGTAGTTCTCAAGTTCAGTCTTGCTGATCAGACCTTCACGCAGCAGAGCCAAGACCTTGTTACCATTAGCAGAATGGGTAGAGAAATATTCCGAGAAGCCTTTCAGATCCCCTGATTCATGCTCGACGAAGTGAATGGCTCTTTTGCCCATACCGCGTATTTCATCGTCGTATTGTTGAGCCCCGGTTTTCATCTCATTCCTGGCCCCGTCTGCCAGAGCCTGGACTTGTTTAATGATATTCTGAGGCTGATCTTCCAAAGGCACGACAGGGGAGGAGAGCGGGAAGCTCATCATCAGGCTTTTGAAGACTTCCACAATCCGGCTGGCCTGATTAAATGTCAGGTCGTCCCCGACCAGTGCCTGCAAGCGAATCGGTGCATATTCATCGTCAAAATCGAAAGTTGTCAGGCAGGGTATTGTCTTACCGCTGCTGAA
>NZ_JAHHPR010000468.1:0-1320 GCF_024606255.1 Endozoicomonas sp. SESOKO3 | reverse complement strand
GAAACAGGATGGAACATGACCTCGCGTCAAATGACGTCTTTAAATGAAGTGCTGGTTCAGTGATTTGTCAGAGCGATAAACCAGAGCGAGTTGCAGCCAGCCTTTCATGACTTTACTGTCGGTCTGACTGTTCAGAATAATCAGGCGCTCTTCAGGTGCATTAAGCAGTGTTTCCCAAAAGGCATCGCGGTTTTCGGGTTGTTGGTCAAGCTCACTGATATTAGACAGCATGCTCCATTCGTCCAGGGCTGCAACGAATTCTCTGAAGCGGTTATACGCCCGTGCTTTGAGAATGTGACTTTGATCCAGGAGCTGAGTGTTGCTGCTGTTGATAACTGCTGCTCTGTCCAGCCAGAGGAAAATTTCCCGGTTCTGTCCTGCCCGCTCAGCAATGCGGGCTCTTGCCACGGCCATTTCGGCTCTGAGAGTTTCAGGTAACTCTCCATAATTCAGGCTGTCCAGAATGGTTCGTGCTCTGGCTAACTGGTCATCGGTTAATTGCCTGGCAGCCTGAATTTTGAGTCTGGCGCTTTCTGGAAATGAGCTGCGTTTGGCTCGCTCCAGCAGTTGATCGGCTCCTTCCCGAGCCATTTCCTGCGAGGGTGAAGTAAGTTCAGCGACTTTGCTGGGTTGTAATGAGCATCCTGTCAACACCGCGCCAATCAGCAGTGTAGTCATCAGAGTGCGTTTGGAAAGGTTCTGGCTCATAAAATCGGAGTCAACGACCGAACTGTTTTTGATTCATCTATTTTACCCTAACATGGTCTGTGCGTCAGCCTGATGAGGATAGGATGGGAGGTCAGGTTGTTAAGGATTCTGTCAACGGCTCTCTGAAAAGAGTAAACTTATGGTTTTTTGTCTCTTAATCTCCCTGACTATGAACGACCCTCATAGTTGATCGACTGGCTGGCAGGATATGTCTGAAAGTACCCTTTTTGTTGTTTCGACCCCCATTGGAAATCTTGATGATATGGCACCGAGAGCCATTGAGGTGCTGAAGCAGGTGTCAGTGATTGCAGCTGAAGACACCAGGCATAGTCGTAAGTTGCTCAATCACTTTGGGGTCGAGACCCCCATGATTCCCTGTCATGAGCATAATGAAAGGCATCAGGCAGAGGTGTTACTGGCTCGATTACGGCAGGGCGATTCTGTGGCATTGATCAGTGATGCCGGGACGCCCCTGATATCAGACCCGGGCTTTGTGCTGGTGCGAATGGTCAGGGAGCAGGGTATCAAAGTAGCACCGGTTCCGGGTGCCTGTGCGCTCGTAGCGGCTCTGTCGGTCAGTGGCTTGCCAACGGACAGGTTCTATTTTGAAGG
>NZ_JAHHPR010000467.1:0-2327 GCF_024606255.1 Endozoicomonas sp. SESOKO3 | reverse complement strand
TCCTGTAATAAACGAGTTGACCTTTAAAGCTGCGATGGACGCATTGAATCGTTTTGAGGTGTTAGAGGAAACAGAACTTGAAATGCTGCAGCCTTATCGCGACCAGATGACGCTCAACCAATTAGACAGTGTGATCCATAAAATGGGCCATAGTGTCGATCTGGAGACACAGCTCGATTGGCATATAACTTATGAGGACAAAAGCGAGGTCCGCTTGGACTCAATGAATTGAGGCCTGATTTATTCCATTGATTTACGCAGTTTTTTTATGGAATAGCTTGCAATAAATTTCACTCTCCATAGGATGAAAGCCCATGGGTATTGGAAACAAGAGACTCTCAGATTGATGATTAAAAGGTTTGCTTCTTTTATGGCCATTATCATGGCCTTCAGCTTCGTCTTTAATGTGCCGGTGGCTGATGCCAAAAAGTTTGGAGGGGGCAAGAGCTTTGGACGTTCCTATAATACGGCTCCCGCTCCCAAACAGCCGGCTGCAGCTCCTCAGCAGGGCAGCAAACAGACAGCGGCTCAAAGTTCTCGCAAAGGCCTGCTAGGTGGACTGTTAGGCGGCCTGCTGGCGGGTGGACTGATCGCAGCTCTGTTCGGTGGTGCCTTCAGTGGTCTGCAAGTGATGGATATTCTGATTATTGCTTTGCTGGCTTTTGTACTCTTTAAGGTATTCCGCAGTATGAACCGTGCCAAAGCCATGGCAGCCGGTCATCATGGTGGGAATGACGCTCACTTCACTCCGGAACAGTCAGGGCAGAATCAGACACCTTCTTCATTAGGACAACTGTTTGGTCAGAACAGGGAACAGCAGGAAGATAACTTTGGTCAGGCGGCCCAAACACCCCTGCCTCAAACCGGTTTTGGAACCAGTGATGTCCCCATGAATCTGCCCGAAGGTTTCAATCTGAGTGCTTTCATGAATGGCGCCAGAGACCATTACCGTAAGCTTCAGGAAGCCTGGAACGAGAATGACCTGGACACCATGCGAGAGTATCTGGAGCCTGAACTGTTTTTGCAGCTAAAAGCAGAAAGGGCCTCTCTGGGTGGCGATCAGCATACCGAAGTGATGTTTGTGGATGCCGAGTTGGGCCGAGCTGATTACAATGACCGCGTTGCCGAGATCAGTGTGCGTTTTTCAGGTAAGTATCGCGATACCGTTGAGGGTGTCGAAGAAGATATTACCGATATCTGGCACCTGCAACGCAGCCTCAAAGAGCCCGATGCGCCCTGGCTGATTGTGGGAATTGAAACCTGATCGAATCGAAGGGAAAGGTGTTCTGCCTTTCCCTAATTAAGCTGTATCGTCTATGGGCTTCATGAAACTTACCCGAATGGTTTGTTTCACAGGTAGGCCGGGGAGTAGCTGCTGGCGACCCCCTGACTATTGACCATGACCTGTTCATACTTTTGAGTCAGAACTTGCATTTTCTTGAGAATGGATTCAGTGGTGACAGAGATGGCTGTTGGCATGTAACGTCCCTCTTTATATTGCGTAAAACCCGATTTGGAAAAAAACCATTGTGCTTTAACCTTGGCGAGCAGTTTTCTGATTTCAGGAGTATTCACCGGGGACTGGTCGAGTTCATTCAGTGAGCTTTCGAACAGAGCCATGGATTCTTCAAAATCTCTCTCATAGTCGTCACCCACGCCCCAGGCCAAAGCCTGATAATACATGGCAATTCTCTGGCTGAGTGCGCGCTGTCGACCTGAAACGTTGATGAGCCTGGCTTTACTGGTGGCCGAGTGCTTTTCAATTAATGTGACCAGATCATTGCTGCTGTTGAATACAGTCAGAGCCTTTTGAATGAGTTCGGTAGCTGCTCCTCTGTCGGGTGTCGACAGTGCTATTTTTTTGTAGCTTTTCCAGTCTTTCTCAATGACTCTTAGCTGGTGTTTGATTTCATCGTTGGGCGCGTAATTTGATAAAGCGTGAAAATTATTTTCAAAGAGAATAATGCTTTTATAGAGCTGCTCTTTAGCTTCTTCTGAGTTAATGTCGGCCCCGATCATCAGGTAACTTTTAGCGACTCGCTGAGAAAGCATCCGTTGCAGACCGGATGTGTTGACCGCCTCGGCATCGTTTAAAGCGGCTGAAGTCACCCCTGAGTATGCCATTAAAAACACCGTTACGAAGCCCAGGTGCGTACAGCAACATAAAAGTGGGCGAAAGTCGGGAAGTATTCTGGAAATCTGCACTGTTTTGATCGCTCCTTGCGCTATTTCGGGTCATCCTGATGAGTTATGGATTCAACAGGTTGCGTTGCAAGGGGAAGTGCAGAATATATGCCAGAGAATTGCCATGTATTATCAGGCTTTGG
>NZ_JAHHPR010000466.1:0-1887 GCF_024606255.1 Endozoicomonas sp. SESOKO3 | reverse complement strand
GTGTTAACTGAACAGGTTCAGGATCCGATAGTTCATCAGCCGGTTGATCTGATAGCTCATCAGATGGTTGCTCCGATAACTCATCAAACGGTTGATCCGATAGCTCATCAAATAGCTCCTTAGGAGCAATACCAAAGATCAAAAACATACTATGTATAAATTTGTCTTTTTCTTCTGCTCCCTTGTTTTCCAGAAACTTAACAAGCTGTTCACGGGCTTTTAAGGTGAAGGTTCTTAAAAGCTGAAGTTGCTCACTGGGTACATCTTTCGCAAAACGAACATTTTTAGAGAACAGATCATTTAAACGCTGTCCGTGCATTGACCTTATAACAGCAAGAGCAGTGAGTATAGCTTCAATATCATGAAAATCTAAAAATTGATTGGCAGTAATATTAAATGCCAGAGCATGAAGTGATTGACTATTGACTCCAATTAAAAAACGTCTGTTATGTGGAGTAATAAAAGAACATTCACCACTACCAGGCCTCTCACTGCCCCACGTAAGAATTTCTAATAACTCCTCACGATCAATGTACGGATTCGGAATACCAAAACCATACTTAGCATTAACATTTCTGGCGAATTGATTTAACATTATTATTGTCAAAAATTTTGACGGGAATATTTCATCTTTTAGCCACCAACTCGTTTCTTTAAATGTCTGAAAAATATAATTAATCAACATTACTTTCTGTTGGCGACTTAATCCTGAATAAAGAACATGCCCCGGGTCATCAGAAGCCAGGAGGTTGTTACTCGTTAAAATGCTCAACAAATCGTTTCTGAATTTTTTAAAACCGGTTTCGTTCTCAAACTCATGCCTGTGATGAGCAAGTGCTTTAACAATTCTTGTCACCTCAACGTAATCTTCAATTCCCTGGGACTTTGCCAATTCACCAACTTCTGAAATAAGGTGGTAAAGAGACATACTGCCGTTTAAAAATTTAACCCATTTCAGATAAAACTCACTTAGCGTATTTTTATTTGACATAAAACTTTGAGTTAAAAGTCTATAAAGCGCTGGAAAGTTATAGTAATCATTATTGCGAAAACAATCTCCTCTGTGCCTTTCATTTGAATCCAAAGTTTTGAACCATTCAAATACACGGATTGCTAAAGAATCAGCCCCTTCTGTGCCTGACTCAAGTAGTTCCCTTTCTTGTTCAGTCAGTTCCTGCTCAATTAGACCGACTTCACGAGCCAGACATTCTCTGCATTTATCGAAGCCGAGTACAGCAGGTTTATTACAAATCCGGCATGACCCTCTGTTTGGTGACCCACCTGACCCATCATCTCCCCCACCCTCTCTTCCACCACCGCTGCCTTGATTTTGACGACCAGAGCCTTGTTGAAACTGAGTATTCGCTGGCGAGGTATTATCAGTGTCGCCCATTTGATTTCCAGCCTGACCGCTTTCTGTGGAATAGCCGTTCCCTGCGGTGACCAAGCCCGGAATAACAGACACGCTGCGTATTTGTTTGGGACTTAAAATGAACCCTTCCTGTGTATGACGACGGTAGTCTTCTGTTGGTAGCGGTTGTGCCGGGTTACTGTTCAGGTAATGATCAACGACAGCTTCCGGATTATAGGGGTTTCTGGACAATGCCAGAAAAAGCCCTGAATTTCTTTCAAGATTCGCAGCTCTTATTTTATTCCAAAGTTCCTGCGAAATAACGATGTCCTGCTCATTCCAGCCCTGCTTGATGTTGAGCACAATCTGGGTATCCCAAATCTGTTTTTTGACGGTCCGACCATCAATGCCAGGCAGCAGGATGAAGCTGCTGACCAGCTCGCTCATCCATTCAAAGGAGTAAAAGGGGCGCATTCCGCCGCCCGGCCTTTTCTTGAATAAATCGTCTAAATCATCGCCACTGCCAAAACCGCCAC
>NZ_JAHHPR010000465.1:0-26382 GCF_024606255.1 Endozoicomonas sp. SESOKO3 | reverse complement strand
GGATTATATACCGGCGGGTATTCTGGAACTGAGGGGCGCGGGTATTTTTGTTGCAGACAACATCAGGGTGGTACTTGATCCAGCGGATAACGATATGAGGATCAGGCCGGTAGATCTGGGCTGTAGCAATTATGGTGAGTTTGGCACAGAAGAACATTTCGTCTACCGATTTTTGCACTCTGAGTTTGATCTTTTAAAAGGTCTACCAGGATCAACCAACACTCAAAACGCTGCACTGAGCGTAAGATGTTTTCAGAAAAAAGGGCAAGTGCAGTTGACTATGAAAAACACTCAAACCGTTATAGCTGTAACCACTGGAACGGATCCTCCAACACCCGTTTCACCACAAAGCAGTGGTGTGTTGTTCTCTATATACTTATGGCCCAGAGAAAACGTTCTGAGCTTTGTCGATTCTACCTGTAACAGCGTCGTTGATCAGTTTGGCAATGATTTATCCATTGACGTAGCTCATCTGTCGGATCCCGACCACTATATGGGGGGCGTCTTTCGCAATTACTGTTCTGGCATCAAAATGATGAATGGGGCATTTGGATTAAAAGACAGAGAGCAGGCATGGGGTTGGGTATCGTTTGATGATGCTGGTAAACGCCGCTGTTGGGCTGTCAATGGGAAACGTTATAGAGCAGGATTTGCTTCATTGAGCGCATGGTCTTCGGCGGGTTTTGATGTTGCATGTAATGGCACTATGCCAACAGCTATTTCATCTGCTTCATCATTTTTATCCGCTTCTGCTACAGTCTCTCCCAATACAACCCAGGTAGCCTACACTTCATCCAAACTTATTTCTGATGCTGATAATACGAGCGGTCCTGTTATTAGTATTGTTGAGGGATGGTTGACAAATGGGTGTCCATGCAGCCACATCGCTTGCAAAGCCCTGATATTACTGGGTGTTTTGAATTTTTTGTTTTAGCTTGAATTGCCAATTCCGCTACAACCCAGGGAATATGGGGACTGAGGGCGTTGAAGAAAACGACCGTTTTCGTTTGACACATAGGACCGATGAAAAGGTACGGGTTTCAGGCCTTCCGCTCCATGGAGTGTGTCGAAAAACCTCCGGTTCCCATGCTTTTAGGCCCTGTGGGTCCCAGCATGGGAACAAGTTGTTGGAGTTTTGCGACAGCCTCTGTGGGGCGGGGTAACTGATTTATGAAAAAAGCCTGATCTTTTAAGAGTGGTTGATCATAGACTCATAGTGCTGAGCTTCTTTGGCAGGAATAATATTCACACTCTCGGTTTGAGGATCAAAAACAATAGAGACTTCACCGGATTTCAATAACCCAATTACCTGCTGAATACGGCTTTCCTGATCCTGGTCAAAACCGTTGTCAGTTCCCTCCCGGCTGACAAAATCAGCAATCAGATTGTTCAGTGTCTCTGCGTTCAATTCCTGATAGGGAATGATCATTCTTAAACTCCTAAAGATGACCGTAAGGTTCCAGGTCGGTGACCAGAAAGTGATCTCCCCTGGATTCCCAGACTACATTAACGTCCCAGAGTGCAGAGCCATGTCTGCGTCCGGTTGTCTCTCTTAGGTACGCCGGGCGTGGGTCCTGGCCCAATACTTGTTTAATCAGTTCCACCAGAGAGCGTCCGGTCTGTCGTTCATAGGTCCGGCACTTGATCATGGCCACTTCACTAAATTCCACTTCTGCCATAACCGCCGGTAAAGGTGCAAAGCCACCTTTTGCTTCTGGTAGCGCATCGGCGTAAGGCAAGTAAGGTTTGATATCAATGATGGGGGTGCCGTCCAGCAGGTCAGCTTCTGTCAGTCGTAGTATCAGCTTGCCGTTTCCGGACTGGATGCTCTTCAGTTTTACCACGGAGAGGCCAATGGGATTGGGACGGTGGGTCGAACGGGTGGCAAAAACACCCATGCGTTGTTTACCGCCCAGACGGGGAGGGCGAATGGTAGGACGCCAGCCTTCATTCATGGTTTCGTGAAAAATAAAATGAAGCCAGAGGTGAGAGAAACCTTCCAGACCACGCACCAGATTCTCCTGGTTGAAGGGGGGTAACAGTTCCAGCTCTGACTCTGCCGCTGTGACAATGCCTGGTTGGCGGGGAATTCCAAATTTTTGCCGATAGCAGGAGTGAATCACTCCAATTTGTTCAAACTGGAAACTGTTTTTGCTCACACTGAACCCGTAATCGTTGTCTTGACCGGGCAATATAATGGAAAACAGAAGCTCATAACAGCTCCCGGACTGACAAGGAGCACTATTGCTCCAGAGATGGTCAGCGGAGCCTGAACAGGATTTGCGAAGAATAGAGAGGTCAGGAGCCTGATAGAGAAGTCATTCTCAGGCTCCTGCTTGACTCAGGGAGTCTTTTTTTTCCAGAAAGTGGCCTGAGCAACCGTATGCTGGTGCTTTCTGGCGGTTTCCCGGATGACAAAAGGAATATCTCTGGGTGGTTTAATTTCCTCAAAGTGTTGGCTTAGAACTCTTCTCAGCCCGTCATAGGTTGTCAGGGCTTCACCATTCTCACGTATTCCACCCAGCCATTTCTCTTTTGACGTGTATTCTTCCAGCCAGGTGTAAGGCGAGGTCAGCACCAGCAGTCCCTCCGGGCGGATTCTCTCATGTACAGAAGACAGGAATTTATGGGGATCGTTCAGTCGATCAATCAGATTCCCGGCAAAGATCAGGTCATAGTTGTTGTACTTGGGTTTGAGGTTACAGGCATCGCCCTGGGTAAACAGTACACGACTGACATCAATGTCATCGGCAAAATCTGTCAGTTTGGCTTCACGGTATTCACCCAATTCGCCCTCGGAAGGTACAAAATATCGAATTTTTCCGTTCTGCTGAAGCTTCGCGGCCGCAGAGATGAAACGAGCTGAGAAGTCGATACCGTCTACATGATTGAACCAGCGGGCCAGCTCAAAACTGCTTCGTCCTACCGAGCAGCCAAGGTCCAATGCCCGGGTGCAATTATGGTCTTTTAGCAACTCATGGCAGACCCTGGCACAGGCCCTGGGGAAGTTTTCAACGCCAAAGTAGCTGTCGCCATAATGGAATTCCAGGTACTGAGCCACCAGTGCATCGGTTTCATAGGGGTTCTGGCTGGCATTATGTTCAGCAGTGGATTCAACATAGCGAAAACCGGCGTGCTGGAAAAAATGCCGTCTGAAGGCATACCGCGAATCCCGAATTGCATAGTTGCCTGTCGAGATCCAGCAGCCACCCTTAATCAGGTTATGCCTGCCATCAAATGTGGGGGTTGAAAAGTCATCATAGTAGGGATGAACCCTGAAGCCTTCAAAGGCATCAATGGGTGTCGTTGTCCATTGCCAGACATTGCCAATGACATCATAAAAATCCCCAGTCCTGAACTGGTTAACCGGGCAGGAGGAGGCCCAGTATTCAAGGTTGATGTTGCCCGGAGCCTGTTCCCAATAGGGTTGGTCTGTTTCAATGGTGTCTCTCAAACAATACCATTCAGCTTCAGATGGCAGTTGTATTTGCAGGCCTGTCATTTCTGATTTCCATCGGCAGAATGCCTGAGCTTCGTGACAGTTGACATCCACAGGCCAGTTCCAGGGCATGTCTATTTCTTCCAACATGGCCCGGTATCGGTAATTTTCATCACCGGGAACCCAGAACTCAGGGTGTATGGCTTCGGCAAAGGTAGCCCATGCCCAGCCCTCATCGGTCCAGTATTTTTCGGTGTTGTATCCGTCATCCTGAACAAACTCAAGAAACTCCTGGTTGCTGACCAGGTACTGGCTGGCCTTGAAGGCAGGGATACTTTCTTCATAGTGACCATACTCGTTGTCCCAGCCATAAAGGGCATGATCAAAGGGTTTTCCGAGAATCTGGTGGCCACCCGTATGTTCAATTAACTGATTTTCCGGGGCGGCCCCTGAACTTTTACAGGGTTGCCAGTTCGGGTGCGGCGTGACGTAAGCCAGAGGTAGCTGACGAATCAGAACCGATGAGGTTTCGAGGTGGATGCGCTCATGCTCAATGCCCATCATGATTAGCCAGGCCGGACTTTCCCAGGTGATGGGTACGTCCAGAGGCATGTTTTCAATAAAATCAATGACCCGTGCCCTGACCTTTCGACGGTATTCTTTCATGGCTGGAACCGTAGGCCAGTCGTAGTTATTTTCGTCCAGATCATCCCAGGACATTTCATCAACGCCGATGGCCACCATTGCTTCGATGTCCGTATCTACCCGTTCGTTAATCAGGCGGGCAGCAATCAGCTTATTGATAAAAAATGCTGCCGTATGGCCGTAGTAGAAAATCAGCGGGTGTCTCTGGGAAATGGCTTTGCGGTAAAAAGCTTCATCATTGGTGAGTGTTTCAAAAAGACGGTCGTAAATATCGTAGGTTTCGCAGAAATACTGATTCAGTTCCTGTCGTTTTTCTTCCGGGGTACCTGAGTCGAGAATCAGTGTTCTTGTCGGGATCGGAAGTGGCGGAGTGTTTTCTGTAGGCGTCATCTTCAGCACGAGCTAATCTCCAAAGCATTTGATGAATGCTGTCCGGTTTGATCAGAGTCTATTAAAGTATCCTATATGGTTTAGAGCTTAAAGGCAGAAGTATCAAGATTGACAGATGTGTCAATGTTAGCAGATTAACTCATAAAGGCTTTGCTGTCTGAGCCATCCGTTATCAAAGTGGCGGGCCATCATCAGCAAGTGGGTGTTCCGAAAAGTGTTGAAAGGGCCGTCAGTTATTCACTGACAGCCCGACATTTAATTACGCCAGTCAGGATTTCAGATTGGCTACTGCTGCCTTGATCCTGCGGATGCCTTCTTCCAGAGTGGAGCGGCTGCAGCCAAAGTTCATTCTCAGGTAGTCACGGTCTCCAAACTGAGCGCCGGGGGAGAAGCCGACACCGGCCTCTTCAAAGAAACGGTGAGGATCATCCAGTCCTAATTCGCTGACGTTAATCCAGGCCAGGTAGGTAGACTGAAGAGGCAGCATAGTTAGCCCCTCAATACCGTTGATTTCAGACATCAGCAGGTCGTGGTTACCCCGCAGATAGTCCAGCAGACTCTGGCGCCAGGGTTCACCGTGCTCATAGGCGGCCCTGGCCGCCGTGAAACCCATCAGCATGTTATCCGGATCAGGGACAATTCCTTTGCGAACTCTCTGGAACTCCATACGCAGTGTGCCATCCGGTATTATGGCAAAGGCGCAGCCTAAGCCGGCCACATTAAATGTCTTGGAAGGAGACATCAGGGTGATGGAGGTGTCACGGGTGAAGTCACTCAGACTGGCGTAAGGTATGTGCTCGGCGTTGCGATCAAGAATAAGGTCGCAATGCACTTCGTCGGAGCATACGACAATGTTGTACTTTTTGCAGAGTGCCTCGATAGTCTCCAGTTCTTTCCGGCTGAGCACGCGGCCATTGGGGTTCTGTGGGTTACACAGCATCAAGAGTCGGGTGTCTTCGGTGATCTTGCTTTCAAATGCCTCCAGATCAAACTGCCACTGATTATCTCTGATAATCCAGTCCAGTCCGATCATTTCGCGCCCACCCAGCTTGGGAGCCATTAAAAAGGGATAGTAAACCGGTAGAGGCACGGCAACGGTCTCTCCGGGGCCGGCAACACTCCTCACCGAAATATTGAGTGCCGTTACCAGCCCGGGCAGCCAGACGATCCAGTCTCTTTCAATCTGCCAGTCGTAGAGGTTATGCATTCGCTCGACAATGCGTTCTTCCAGGCCCTCATCGGCCAGGGTATAGCCAAACACACCATGTTCAACACGTTGTTGCATAGCTTCAATGATTTCGGGGGCGGATTTGAAGTCCATATCCGCCACCCAGAAAGGCAATATATCTCTTTCCTTGTAGCGATCCCACTTCAGGCTTGAGGTATGAGTTCGGTTGATAAAAGTATCGAAATCTGTGGACACGAATACTTCCCTTGGTATTGGATTGAATCGGTTGTAACGATACTACCTGCAGCCAGTCTTTTTTGAAATGGGATTTATCGGGACGACTCCGGGAAGTGCAGCCAATTTTATCCGTTTTGCTGCCTCGCTGGTCGGCTGAGGAGGGCAATCCCTGCCCGGAGGCTGGAAAATCAAGATGTTGTAGACAATGCTCAGAGAACCTTAAGTTTCTGTGTGGAGTGGTACCGGGTTGATTTCCAGAGGCGTTGTCTATTCACTGGTGTCGGGGGCATTGCTGGGAAGTTTGATCATTCTTCCTGAATGGATGTCGGAATATACGGCTATAGAACTGGTAGCAGGACGCTTTACAGCATTTGGTCTCTGGATCTCTATGATCGTTCTTTTTCGTCGCGAGATGATTCAAAGAGCCCGGCTGGGTGATATCCAGAAGTGGGTTTGGGTGGCCCTGCTGACTAATGTTCTTTATTACCTTTTTCTTATTATCAGTATCCGAAGCCTCGGCGGAGTCTTTGCCTGTATTCTGATGGCCGCTTTACCCATGATTTTTCAGAAATGCTTTTTGACTGGAAAAGCTGGCAGTCAGCTCACTATTCCTTTACTGCTGTTGATTGGAGCGCTGTTTCTGTTGATGTCCCAGAAGTTTGATCAGGTTTCTCCGGACTCACATGAGCAGAGTATGGCCAATGGCTTGTTCTGGTTACTGTTGGCGAGCATCAGCTGGCTCGCAGGTACCCGCATACAACTGTTAATGGCCATTGAACATCCCGATATTGGTCCTTCCGATCGTTATCTGTTAACCGGATTAGGCTCTATGTTGGCACTCCCCATGATTTATCCACTGACCTGGCTGGACCATCCCGAATTTACCCTCTTTTCGAAAGGTGTTGCCAATATTGACTGGGCTTACTTCGGAGGAGGACTGCTGTTGGCAGGCGTATTAGCCACCGGTTTGGCCCGGATATGCAGACGCAAGGCGGTGTTGCATAACAGTGATTCAGGATTTTATCCCTGTACATCGCTGGAAGTTTTATTTGGGGTACTTTTTGTCTTTATGCTGGAGGGGCGCATACCCAACGCTCAGGAGTGGGCCGTCATTGCCATTCTGGTTTGGGGTATGGCCCTCTTTTACCGGAGTCGAACTGCTTCTCAGTTCAATACCAGCTCGGGATAGCTGCTTCTGATCTCTTCCCGGTTGCCCCTGAAAAGAATTCTTCCTTGTTTTTGCTCCAGTTGATATTCGTACATGGGGTCGTAGTAGCCCACCAATAACTCCTCAATCAGTGGCCGGTAACCATCAATGATGCCATGAACTTCATGCTGCAAAAGAGCTGAGGATAGCAGTTCTCCCAGCGCCTTATAGCGGGCTCCACCCAATCTTTTACGAATCCGGTAAAGGCTGTCAGCCAGGCCCTGGCTAAACCGGGCGAAGCCCTCTTTTTTACCATAAACCGTCTCGAATTCGGCCAGATTATCACGGACATACTCCTGGAGAGCTATCTCTACACGATCTTTGATGAACGTTTCCAGCAGAATGATCGGGGATTGCTGCATCTTGTCCCTGAATGCCCGGGACAGACCGCAACGCCCGATCAGCTTGCTTTCGTCTTCCAGAAGTACCGATCGGCCTGGTTTAAAATGGCGGTGCTTGAGCATGGCGATAGAAAGGCGGCTTTCAAAGTCAATTTGGGTGGGCTGGCCACCGTAACGGCGACCGAAGCTCGATCCTCGATGATTGGCCAGACCTTCCAGGTCAATACTGTCTTCAATGTCATGAATCAGACGAGTTTTGCCGGTACCGGTTTTGCCAGCGAGAATCATAAAGGGAATATCATCAACAGACTGTTCCAGTTCATCAATCAGGAATCTTCTCATGGCTTTGTAGCCCCCCTCGACCAGAGGGTAGGGATATCCGGACTCTGCCAGCCAGGATTGGCTGATATGAGAGCGCTGACCGCCGCGAAAACAGAATAGGTAGCCATCTGGGTGTTGTTGAGCAAATTGCTGCCAGAGAGTCACTCTTTGAGTACGAACATTGTCAGTGGCCAGCTCATAACCCAAAGAGAGAGCTGCTTCCTGCCCGTACTGCTTGTATTCAGTACCAATCACTTTGCGTTGGTGATCGTCCAGAATAGGCAGATTGGTCGCCAATGGAAATGAACCCTTGCTGAATTCAACGGGGGCCCGAACATCCATCAGGGGGGCATCATTCAGGAACAGTGAGAGGTAGTCGGTAGTATCCGGGCGTTGTTGGGTCATATAATTCCGTTGCAGCCTGACGGGGGTGGGCTGGCTTATTGTCCAAAAGCGCAATAGTTTGGCTGCAACCTGTCTGTTCAGGCAAGTACGGATTGTCTCTAATGGGTTTAGAAGAGTGAAACCTACACCGGACTTTTTTATCCTTTTCGCTCTAATACACCATCCTGACCTTTGAAAAGACAACCTGAAAGTCCACTGGAGATCATGTATGGGTATCAGAACTGAGATGCATCCAGATCAATTATTATCTGACCCGTGCCTGAGGGTTCAACTCTGTAGATAAAACGGTAGAGGCTTGCCAGCGATACGAATGTAAAAAAGCCCAGACCGGAGGCTACGGTAATAATCGTGGGGTTGGGTTGATATCCAAAGGGAGCAATAACCGACATTGGCAGTTTTTCATGACTAAGTATCTCATAATCACCACCAACAGTTATATTTTTGTCTATATTCCAGAGCGTGCTGGATTCACCGGCAAGTCTTTCAAAGTTATGCCAGGCTCTCGAGAACAGTCCGGCCCCCAGAGTGGCGATTAAAGTCCATGCGAATGCTTTCGCATAGGGGTTGTTGGTCCGCTGATAGCAGAATAAAGGTTGTGCAGCAATGAATGCCAGAGGGATGCCAGAGAAAGCAATGGCTGCGTACTTTTTATCAAGAATCAGCGGTAAAGTAATGAGAGCACCTCTTCCGGTTTCGCGAAAGGTGTTTGAGACAACATTTATCAGTAATCCTGACAAGACGAGTTCTTTTCGACCTGCAACCCCTCCTGCGATCCCGAGAGCCCAGCCACCGAGGCTCAGGCCGGCTTTTAATCTTGTTAAGCCTTCAACAACTGCAATCCATTTCTCGGGGATTTTCTTACCAGATTCCGCGAGCCCGACCCCGGCAGTATAAACACCAGCCATAGTGATTAAACTGGTGGCAGTGGCTGTCGCCATAATCTTTTTGGTGGCTTTTGGATTAAACAGAAGAGCGCCTTTAAGCAGTATGTACATCTCTAAGCCTTCAGAAACCCAGACAGAAAAGCTGGTCAGCCACCGATCGTAATCGGGTTTGTTTTTTTTGACGTCTGTTGTAGGGGGGGATTCACATCCCAGCTTATCTTTAATAGCGTTAAAGTCAGAGCTGTTACTATAGATTACAGTTGAATTGTTCGGGTCGTTGCTCTTTGAGCAGATGAAGGCTTTCAGTATCCCCTGGTCCTCCCCGCAACTGATATCGTCTGAGGATGTCAGAGCCAGTGTGATGCCCATTGACATCCTGTCCGACAGAACGGCATCGGGTTCAGAAGCGGATGCGATTCGATTAACTGCGGAAGAGGATGGGGAGTTGTCAGGATTGATTGACTCTGTCGTATTTATGACAAGATCTGCCAAGGCTGAATGTCCGGGAATATAAGTCATCATCGTCGATATTAAAAACACCAGGTAAGGTTTTAACCGTAGCATTGGATCTGTCTCCGTGAGCTGACAGGCCGATTGATCAGTTAGGCTGGCTGGTTTGAACAGATTTGTCTTGGCTCGGGTAGGTATAGTCAATGTGAGGTGAAATGCAACTTGTTTGTATTTGCAGGGTAGCCATGCAGACGGCAGAGATCGTGCATATACATGGGAACTACAATTCCGTTGTTGGTAAATCAGTCATTGTTGGATCGGTACTTGTGGGTTGTACTCTCTGGATTAGTGATAAAGGCTTGGCGGAGTAAAGAATGCTCTGTACACACTTCTGGAAGGAGACGCGGTGGGCTCTTTCCTGGCACACAAACTGTTTCCAGGAGCTTGTGTATCATTCAAACACATCAGAACTGATGTGGTATCGGGAATGATTAGACGATAATGAGAGTTTTTTTGCCGCATGGCGGCTTGGATCATCAAGTGGTTCCGGGTGACGCCTGGAGCGCACCTGGTTACGACCTCATCTTATGAAACATTCCTTGTATAGATACACTGTTGCAAAGCTGAGAGGTAAAGCACCCGCGACCTCAATCAAGGAGGTTGTCTCAATTCCGGCACGGCAACAACCTAGTAGCCACATATTGTCGAAAATATAGATTGAGCCAATAATTAGTGCCGTAGAGAAGCTATTTAATGGGCGAAATTTTGGCGACAACTTAGGTAGCACAGAGCCGGCCGCAGCTCCGGCTAAAAGTAAAAAACTAATGTCTTCCGAATTAATGTCCAGAATGCATATGTACTCAACAGCATTTTCATCCTCTAGCTTACTTGTATAATGCAGCGAAAAATTATAAGAATAAGCATTTGTAGTCATGAAGCTCATAATAACTGCAAAAAAAACAGTAATTCTGATTAGATCTTTCATATTCCATCCTGCTGCATGAAAGCCGGAGTATAGTTAGTAGAACCTGAAGAATTGCAATTTATTCAGTGAATTGTATTAAACTGGATTCGGAATGATTTTTTATTGACCAGGTTTTAACACTTCTTTTTTGTCCGCTAATGTAAACCTTTGTCGAGTGACCGGCTTCATGAATTTTGTGACCTTTATACCCTTTATCCGCAAAACAGCGGTTAGGTGCCACGAGCCCTGTCAAGGTTATAATTTTTCTGACTTGACACAGGCTTTGAAAAAACCACAATAACCCTAAGTTGGCTTTTCTTTGCTAACTGCATGTATATGTCCCAAGATTTTCTCCTTTCAATCGGTGAGAAAATCCAAGCATCCCCTGGTATGGGTTGCCACTGGTACAGAAGTTCTCAGCCTCTGGTATGGGCTGGCAAGAACGATGAGCAAGCAGCCTTCGGTACAGGTTGCCACTGAAGATGAACATAATGCCAATAGTGGCAAAAGCCCTGGCGGCAAAAAATTAAGGAATATCTCCTCATGCCTGTAATTACGCTTCCCGACGGCAGCAAGCGCGAGTTTGCTGACGCCGTTTCTGTAATGGAAGTAGCCCAGGATATTGGTCCGGGCCTGGCCAAAGCGACTCTGGCGGGTCGTATCAATGGTGAGCTGGTGGACGCCAGCACCAAAATCACGGACGACTCTGAGTTGTCCATTATCACTTCCCGTGACGAAGAAGGTGTTGAGGTGATTCGTCACTCAACGGCTCACCTGTTGGCTATGGCTACCCAAGATCTGTATCCGGGGGCCCAGGTCACCATTGGTCCTGTGATTGATAATGGCTTTTATTATGACTTCTCCTACGAGCGGGCATTTAACCTCGAAGACCTGGAGAAGATTGAAAAGCGAATGGCTGAGCTGGCAAAGCAGGATCTGAACATTGAGCGAGTCGTCATGACTCGTGACGAAGCCATCAATGCTTTCAGGGCCATGGGTGAAGAGTACAAGGTCGAGATCATTAATGACCTGCCGGAAAGTGAAGTGATCTCCGTTTATCGTCAGGGTGAGTGGATGGACCTCTGCCGTGGCCCACACGTTCCTTCAACAGGCAGGCTGAAAGCCTTCAAACTGATGCGTGTGGCCGGTGCCTACTGGCGTGGTGATTCCAGTAACGAAATGCTGACCCGTATCTACGGTACTGCCTGGGAAGACAAGAAAGCCCTGAAAGCTTATCTCCAGCGTCTGGAAGAAGCTGAGAAGCGTGACCACCGAAAATTGGGTAAGAAGCTGGATCTGTTCCATATGCAGGAAGAAGCACCAGGTATGGTGTTCTGGCATCCCAATGGCTGGGCTATTTACCAGGAATTGGAACAGTACATGCGTAAGAAACAGATAATACACGGCTATAAAGAGATCAAAACTCCGCAGCTGGTGGATCGCTCTCTCTGGGAAAAGTCCGGTCACTGGGACAAGTTCCAGGACGACATGTTTACCACTAACTCGGAAGAGCGTGACATTGCTGTTAAGCCCATGAACTGCCCATGCCACGTTCAGGTCTTCAATCAGGGCCTGAAGAGCTACCGTGATCTGCCATTGCGACTGGCGGAATTTGGCTCCTGTCACCGTAACGAGCCATCCGGTGCGCTGCACGGAATCATGCGTGTTCGAGGCTTTGTTCAGGATGATGCCCATATTTTCGCGACGGAAGATCAGATTCAGTCGGAAGTGGCCGCCTTTATCGACTTTCTCCATGAAGTCTACGAGGACTTTGGCTTCAGTCGTGACAACATGCTCTACAAGCTGTCTACCCGTCCTGAAAAGCGAGTAGGTTCGGACGAAATTTGGGATAAAGCCGAAAAAGCCCTGGCCGATGCTTTGAATGCACAGGAGTTGCCCTGGGAAGAGCTGCCGGGTGAAGGTGCTTTCTACGGACCTAAAATCGAATTTTCCCTTAAAGACTGCATTGGCCGGGTATGGCAGTGTGGCACGATTCAGGTGGATTTCTCGATGCCTGGCCGTCTGGGTGCTGAATATGTCGATGAAAGCGGTGAACGAAAAACACCGGTCATGTTGCACAGAGCGATTCTCGGCTCGTTTGAACGCTTCATCGGAATACTCATTGAGCATTATGAAGGAGCTATGCCTCCCTGGCTGGCTCCCAGGCAGGTTGCCATTCTCAATATTACTGACAGACAGGCTTCTTATACGGCAGAACTGGAAAAAATGTTGCTGGAAAAGGGCGTTAGGGTAAAAGCGGACTTGAGAAACGAGAAGATCGGCTTTAAAATCCGCGAGCATACCTTAAATAAGGTGCCTTATCTGCTGGTTGTTGGCGATAAGGAAATGGAAAACAGAACCGTTGCTGTGCGTACCCGCACTGGTGAAGACCTGGGTACCATGCCTGTAGAGGCATTCATGGAGCACCTTGCAGCGGATGTCAGCAAGCGTGGCCGTACTGCGTAATCAATCTGTTATAGGCTTGTCGAGCTCAATATTTAATGACGACAAGCCCTTTCGCACAGGCCGCCTTTACAGGAGATACACCCATCAGACGTAACAGCTTCCGCGATCGTCGCCCGCAGAAAGCGCCGATCAATGAGAATATCCGTGCCAAAGAAGTCCGACTGATTGGAGCCGATGGTTCTCAGGTAGGGGTAGTTGATACCCGTGACGCTTTGTCCATGGCCCAGGAAGCAGGGCTGGATCTGGTTGAAATTAATGCAACCAGCGAACCGCCAGTCTGTAAGATCCTTGACTACGGCAAGCATCAATACGAACAAAAGAAGCAGAAAGCCGCAGCCAAGAAGAAACAGGTTCAGACCCAGGTGAAAGAAGTCAAGTTTCGCCCGGGCACAGAGGAAGGGGATTACCAGGTAAAACTGCGCAACCTGGTACGTTTCCTGACAGAGGGCAATAAGGCGAAGGTTTCCCTCCGCTACCGTGGTCGTGAGATGGCTCACCAGCAGCTGGGCATGGAACTGATGAACCGGGTTGAAAAAGATCTGGAAGAAATCGGTACCGTTGAACAGCGTCCGAAAATGGAAGGCCGTCAACTGATCATGGTGATTGCTCCGAAAAAGAAGAAGTGATTCGTTTGTGAAAAATCGGTTGCTTTCTCAGTGGCCGGTTTTTTCTCGTTCTGGATGAACGACAGTCGCTTTTATTTTTAATATCCCGACACCTCCTGGCCCTGAAACGGGCGCCTCTCTCGTTGATGAGAATCATTAATTAGAAGGGTAGGTCGTCGCGAATGCGGAGTGCTTTTTCATGCCAAAAATGAAAACCAACAGTGGTGCCGCCAAGCGTTTCAAGAAAACCGCTAGCGGTTACAAGCGTAAGGGTGCCTTCAAGAGTCACATCCTGACCAAGATGACCACCAAGCGTAAGCGTCAGCTGCGTGGTACCTCCATGGTAACACCTGCCGACCAGGGTCTCGTTAAGCGTATGCTGCGCGACTAATCGCTTTTTAGATCATTTTTTTCGGAGAGTTAGCTCATGGCACGTGTAAAACGTGGTGTAATCGCGCGCAAGCGTCACAAGAAAGTTCTTAAGGCCGCTAAAGGCTACTACGGAGCACGTTCACGTGTATTCCGTGTAGCCAAGCAGGCTGTCACCAAAGCAGGTCAGTACGCTTACCGCGACCGTCGTCAGCGCAAGCGTCAGTTTCGTGCTCTGTGGATTGCCCGTATCAACGCCGGTGCGCGTACTAACGGCTTATCCTACAGCCGTTTCATTGCAGGTCTGAAGAAGTCTGCGATCGAAATCGACCGTAAGGTTCTGGCTGATCTGGCGGTACACGACAAGGCCGTTTTCGGTCAGCTGGTTGAAAAGGCTAAAGCTTCTCTGGCTTAAGTCTGGTTCATATCGGTTTCTAACGGGGTTATGGTTTTCCATAACCCCGTTTTATTAGGTGTGTCAGAATCAGGCGGTGCGTTTGGAGTGACGCTCCCGGTTTTCCAGCTTTTCCCTTTCGCTTTTTCTCAGTAAAACATAAAGCGCCGCAGAGCCGCCATGAAACTTCAATGCGGTATGAAAACAGAGAACCTGATCCATTTCCCGTAACCAGGTGTTGACGTAGCTTTTGATGATGGCGGGGGGATTGCTGTCTAAGCCCCGACCATGATTGATAATGAGCGAACGAAGTTCGTGTTGCTGGCAGTCGTTGATGAAGTCAAAAACGGCTTTGCGAGCCTCAGCCGCTGTGTGATTATAGAGGTCGAGTCTGGCTTCAATAGCGTATTTACCCAGCCTCATTTTCTTGAAAACACCTTCCTGAACACCGGAGCGCTTATATTCCAGGTGATCGTAAGGCTGGACTCTTTTTGGGTTATCCAGTGATAAGAAATTAGGGTCATTCAGTTCAGCCTGGGCAGCCTTCCTCCTCAGGGCTTGACCGGGAGTGGCTGTCTGATGTTTCTTGAGGTCAGCTTTGGTGCAGCTTTTCAGGGGAGCCACTCCCTCCATTTCCTGAAGGAACAGATCCTGGTCGTCGTAACTCATGGTTTTGCACTTGTGGTCGAACGGTCAGAGGTGTTTTCCGGTCTGAAAATCTGACATTTGGACACCTCGGCAGATGTTTAATATTACTCGTTTTTGTCTATCCGGAGAACAGTGACCGCTGCAAAGGCCTTTTTTGCGGCTCCCGGTTGGGAACGCGAGTCATAATCAGATTCGGCTTGGGTGCAGTATATTGGAGGATCAGAAGGTGCATTCAGTTTTTTCAGGCCATTCCTGTCACCAAAAAGAATGCGTACTTCAGGAGGAATG
Organism: Endozoicomonas sp. SESOKO3; assembly: GCF_024606255.1. Taxonomy (NCBI): domain Bacteria; kingdom Pseudomonadati; phylum Pseudomonadota; class Gammaproteobacteria; order Oceanospirillales; family Endozoicomonadaceae; genus Endozoicomonas; species Endozoicomonas sp. SESOKO3. The sequence goes on along the minus strand of NZ_JAHHPR010000465.1, from coordinate 11,161 downwards.
GTTTTAGGGTTGCGAAGAACATAGGCGGTGAGTCCGGTTTTCTTGTCGAAAATACAGCCTTTGGATTCTTTGGTCGACAATCCAGCTGCCTCGCCAGCAGCTAATGCAAGAGGGCGTTCGGTATCCCAGCACTTGATCTCATCCTGGATTGTGTCGTCTAGTACGCCGTCTGTTTCTATGGAGTGTTTGTAAGGGTAAGCGGCAATCTTTGCCTCGAGACGCACGGCGTCCTGCACTTGCCAGCGGTATCTATCTACAGGATCATTGCCCGGAGCAAGAGTACCTACTGAAGATTGCTGCGGATGAGTTAATGAAAAAAAATTCCCAATATGAGGGAGGGTCGTAGGGGGTGTTGGTCGTAGCCCTAATTCTCGAAAACCTCTGTCGTTGCCTGCATACATGTGTCTTTGTGCATCTCTGACGGCTGTGCTTGCTGCGGCAGCGCTTCCTACCATCTTTCTGTCCTTCTTGGGGGGATTGGTAAACTAACTCCTGTCCTTCTTCTGCCAGTCATCGGGCCAGTGTGTTGTCAAAGCCTTTTTTGTTAAAGCTGAATTCAGAGAAAGTGAGTCTCTTCATATTCTCTGGCATACATAGCAACAGGTTTTCCGATGACTTTGTTCTGAAAAAACTTGTCATGCTTATCGAGCTGTAAAACGAACTCGTCTTCCACAGGCTGGTAGTGAATGATAGCTTCACTGGCGGCCCGCTGTTTGTCCTCGTCCAAAGAGTTAATAATGTCGCGGCTAAGGAACTCACTGGAAAAGCATCTGGCCGGTAAAACCTTATCTTGTGAGACCGCTGCGTATGATGCCTGTGCCCCGCCTTTTTCATAGCCCGATAATTTGAGAGTCCAGCCTTTAAAGGTGCTGTTTTTCTGCATCAGCTTCTGAACCTGCCTGGTGAGTTCACTGGCTTGTTTGAAGCTTTCAGGCACACTTTTCCGCCTGACGTTCCTCAGGTTCCGTAACCAGCGAACGAGGGTGAACGCTTTTTTGAACCTTGAGGTATGGGAAAGCTCTTCCGGTTTTTTCAGGGCATCCCAGCTACCAAAAACAATACGTACTTCTGGAGGGCTGGTTTCAGGATTACGGAGAATATAGGCGGTGAGTCCGGTTTTCTTGTCGAAAACACAGCCTTCGGCTCCTTTGCTTGATAATCCGGCTGCTTTGCCAGCAGCCAGCGCGAGAGGGCGGTGAGTATCCCAAGACTTGATTTCATGCAGGATTTTTTTGTCACACAGCCCAGCGCCATGAATGGACTTTTTGTAAGGGTATGCGGCAATTCTTGCCTCGACTGACAGGGCCTCTCCCATGCGCCAAGCGTGTCTGTTAGTACCTTTACCCGGAGCAAGTGTTCCTACGTGATGCTGAGTGGGGTCGATTAATGAAGGAAAATTTCCAGTACAATAACGAATTCTGGGAGTGCCGGGCTTTAAATCCGAGTGTTGTTTATTCTCGCTCCTTTCGTTTGCCTCCATATATCTTCGTGCATTTATGGCTGCTGAGCTTGCTGCCAGGCTTGCTCCTCTCATCCGGCTATCCCCCCTGCCATTGAAGGCTCATGAACAAACCCCTGCTCTTCTTCTGCCAGTTCCCGAGAAAGTGTGTTGGCGAGCTCTATATAGCCAAACACCAGGTTTTTGAAAGTCTCATGGGACAGGGTGCCGACAGGATGGCTGGTCATAAGGTGTAAACCCATTCCATCCGGGTCTGTATAAAACCATGCACCTTTGAGTTTATCCGGAGCCCCGTTGAGGGATAATAGCTGCATTGCTCTGGCGGCCTGTAGCTCAGGATCTGTTGGCATTGTCGTCAGCATTCGATAGAGCAACAGCAGATCACTGTTTTCAGGAACCTCCATGATGACTGCAATATCATTGTTCTCGTCAACCAGAGTGCAGATATTGTCATCCGTGTTCAGATCGTGACCAATATATTCGCCAAAGTCCTTTAAAAACTCTTTAAATTGTTCACTGGGGTTAATCATGGCGGGGCTTACCGTAGCTATTATTACTTGATGTTTATTTCGGCTTGGGCGTAAAAAATTGAATCGATGGGCTACAAAGCCTGCAAATCAAGCCGGTTTTCTGGCCAGGATCCGGACCTGATCCTGGTCGCCATGACTCCATACCGGGTAGTGTGGAGCCTCACCCTGTTCACAGACTTCGATCATGAATCCGGCATGCTCCATTAATACTTTCAGTTGTTCAGATGTAAAAAAACAAAAGTCTCTTCCAGGGATATTAATTTCATGGGCTGCTAATACCGGATCGGTTATTTCAGGACAATTAAATGCTTTTGCCGCCTGCTTCAGAAGGTTTATATAATCCCGTTGACAGGTCACGGTTAAGGGTGATTTTCTTATGCCGTCTCGTATCTCTCTGCTCAGGCCCGTGGTTTTCAGCACTTCAACGTCACAGGAGCAGCAGGTCAGCAGAAGAGTGCCTCCCGGCTCAAGAATTCTGTATAGTTCATCAATGGATGGCGTGACGTCTTCATTGGCAAGAAAATGAAACACTTCAGCGCAAAGAATCCCGCAAAAGGCATTATCTTCAAATGGCATGTTCTCTGGCAGTTTTGCTGCTCTGCATGTGACCGCTTGCTGCTGAATCTCCGGCAGGTCATTGAGCCACTCAGACAAGTCTGGCTTATCCATGTCAGTGGCTACGACCTGTGTTCCACGGATCAGTGCAGCGCGAGTATTGACTCCGTGGCCACAACCGATGTCCAGAAGGGGTTTATCTTCTTTCCAGCTGTTCAGCCAGCTATTTAGATAGATAACCGGATTGTGAAAAGTAAAACCCACACCCAGTTGATTTTTTTCGTACAAACGCTCTGACATAGCAGCAGTCCCGACAGATTAGACTTAACAGGATAGAAGCTTTCTTTGTTTACGGCGTTTAAAAACCTCTTTGTTTCAAATTGAATTGTATGGGGGTGTGCTCGTGGAGCGCTTTGTTGATCAGAGTTCGAGGTGTCTCTGTGTCATCTCTCAAAGTCTGCTAAGCTGTCCTTCTCATTCATTTGTCAGGAATACAGCATGTTGAACGCTGAACAACCACCCGAAACAGAGCTTGACCATATTCGAGACACCCTGACGGGGATTGTCGCCTACGCCAGTAAAACCCGTGCCGAAATGCACCGGGGGTTCGCTCAGATTGACAAACGTTTTGACCAGCAAGACAAACGTTTTGACCAGCAAGGTAGAGATATTGCTGCACTGAAAGCAGACAACGCAGAGTTGAAAGCAGACAATGTGGAAATTAAAGAAACCTTAAAGCTCATCCTGTCCAGACTGCCCAACAACTGACACGGCATCTAACAACAAAATCCGGTGGATTGCCCGTTGGCAACCACTGATTTAAAGGCTAGTGACTATAACTGCGGTCCCAGTCCTTCCAGACCGCTTCCAGACCTTTCGATTTGATCGCAGCCGCTACCTCTTCAGGACGACGGTTGTCGTCGATTGAGAACTGCTCCAAGGATTCGACAGCACCATCAGCATAGCCGCCCGGCTGAGTGCTTGAGAAAGCACTCATGGTCGTAATGCCCAAGGGCAAGACATTGTCTCTGAAGGATTCTGACTCCCGGGTGGATAGTGATAGTTCTGCTTCCGGCTTAAACAGACGGTAAGCACAGATCAGTTGTAGCAGCTGTCTGTCTGAAATAATGGAAACAGGTTCGAACTCACCTTCGCAGGGGCGCAATCTCGGAAAAGAGATGGAGTAACGGGTTTGCCAATAAGTTTTTTCCAGGTAGTCGAGGTGTGCGGCTACCATGGCGGAGTCTGTACGCCAGTCTTCCAAACCGATCAGAGCCCCCACGCCGATCTTGTCGATGCCAGCTTTGCCGAGTCTGTCAGCAGTGTCCAGACGATAGTCAAAATTCATCTTGCTGCCGCGCAGATGGTATTTCTCATAGGCGATGCGGTTGTAGGTTTCCTGGTAAACCAGAACGGCGTCCAGTCCCAGTTCCATCAACTCTTCGTATTCGCTCTGTTCCAGAGGTTGTACTTCCAGCGTAATGTGAGAAAAGTGCAGTCTGACTTTATCCAGCACGGTTTTGAAGTATTCGGTACCCACTGTACCCTGAGCTTCGCCTGTCACCAGCAGGATATGATCAAACCCCATGGCTTTGATGGCTTGCAGCTCACGATCAAGCTCTTCCATGCTCAGGGTTTTGCGGCGAATCTTGTTGTCGAGGCTGAAGCCGCAGTAGGTACAGATGTTGGTGCACTTGTTGGAGAGGTAAAGTGGAATGTACATCTGAATGGTTTTACCAAAGCGCTGGCGGGTGAGCGCCATGCTTTTCTGTGCCATCCGTTCCAGATAAGGTTCAGCCGCCGGAGAGATCAGTGACAGAAACTGATCATGAGTCGGTCTGCGAGCGATCAGGGCATTTTCTACATCCGTAGCGGTTTTGCTAAGGATGTTCATTCTGACTTCATCCCAGTTTAACTGGTTAAACGCGTCTACAAATGACATTAAAAATCTTCCAGAAACGCAGTTAAAGGGCTGCTTGCATGAGCCTGATGAGAACGTATTCCCAGGCCAGCCTCATAAGCTCGTCTGCCTGCTATTACGGCTTCCTTGAAAGCAGTGCCCATGGCTACCGGGTCATTTGAAACAGCAATGGCTGTATTTACCAGCACCGCGTCCGCTCCGATTTCCATTGCCTTAGCGGCATCGGAAGGGCTGCCAATGCCGGCATCTACAACCACTGGCACCTGGCTCTGCTCGATGATGATGTTCAAAAACTCTTCAGTTTTCAGGCCCAGATTGCTGCCAATGGGTGCCCCCAGAGGCATAACCGCAGAGGCACCGGCTTCTTCCAGTCTTTTGCACAGGACAGGATCAGCGTGAACATAAGGTAGAACAGTAAATCCCATTTCAACAAGTTTTTCGCAGGCTTTTAGTGTTTCGATAGGGTCAGGCAACAAATATTTGGGGTCCGGGTGAATTTCCAGCTTCAGCCAGTGGGTTTGCAGGGCTTCTCTGGCCAGCTGGGCTGCATACACGGCCTCTTTGGCGTTGCGGGCTCCGGAGGTATTAGGTAAGAGGTTAACACCAGCTTTAGTCAGGGGAGAGAGAATATCATCCTGATCATCATTCAGGTTCACTCGTTTGAGTGCCATGGTGACCAGTTCACTCTCAGAAGCCTTAATGGCTTCAGCCATGGTCTGGCTGTTCTTGAATTTCCCGGTACCGGTAAACAGACGAGAATGGAAAGTTTTATCAGCAATGGTTAGCATACCAGCCCTGCGGTTTGATAAGTTGTCGGTCATTCCAAGTGCGATTTTTTTAAGCTCTGTCAGCCACCAGCGGTAGCCTTAATCAAGGTGATACGGTCACCTTCTTCTATTCTCTTACAGGGCCAGCGGGAGCGACTGACAATCTGTCGGTTGATCGCCAGTGCTACGCCCTTGTCAGTTTGATTGATCTGTTCCAGCAGCTGCTCAAGCGTCAGAGAGGCTTCTGAACTCAGGGGCTGGTCGTTAACAAAAAATTGCATAGATCATTACGGGAGGTTTTGAAATCAGGGTGGGCAGTTTAAAGCAAATTTTTCTCCGGATAAATGGGGGCGGAAGCCTGACTTTTTTTATGTGCCACATCATTGAACTTAAAACCTGAAAATAGGTCAAATGATAGTTCTACATTCTACATAGTGATTTCCTGAGGCTGGATATGATTTCCAAACTAATCGTTAGCGCTTTAATTTTCTTAGCTGCGTCAGTGTGTTATGCGGATACATCAGTATGTTCTGCTGATCCGCTAATAACCGTTAAAACAAAGAGCTTGTCATCATCGAGTGTATTTGAAGCTTCCGTGCGGGATAGCCTGTCAAAGGCTTTAAATAAAAGGTGTTCTGTTCCAGAACGTATTACTGCACCCTTTCGGAGTGAATTGCAGTCATATGGTTATGTTGCAAGCCCAGAGGATTCGTTTTTTGCGGTGGAGTATATCTTCAATAAAAATTTCATGAGTAATCAGCTGATTACTGCAAGTGCATTGTCATCGACAGAACACGTTCCTAGCAGGATTAGTGGTCACTTGAGCTGTGGGCATGGCACAGGAGTCGATGAAAAACGCTATGTAGCAATCAGCCAGCGTAGGCTATCTGGTTTTTTTACTGCATCCAATAGAGTGTTGAATGAGCAAGAACAAGGAAGTGGCTTGTTTTTATTAGTGGTTCAGCCAAGCCTGGAGTACCCGGGAAAAAAGAATATATTTCATTGTACAACCCTTAATGCAAAATCACTCTGACACTCCCCGCCCTCGCTTCGCTCTGAGCGAGGGTTCTTCGTTTGGTAAACCGTACTTCAGATCATTGTTCAGTTTTCTTGTCCGATAGGTTATTACATTCGGTACGGTCGGTATGAATATCAGGGCTTTCCGACATCGGTGAAATCCGCTCAAAAGTACATCTATCCAAACCCCTCCCCAACCGCTAGAATTGGCGGTTTATTTTCTCTACGCATCGGTTATCAGGAATCCCATGGAGAATCTGGAAGCACTTGTTTCACCCATAGTCGTCTCTGCTCTGGCTGAAGTTGAGTCAGCCGCCAATGCCGCTGATCTGGATCAGGTTCGGGTACGGTTTCTTGGCAAAAAAGGCGAGCTGACCCAGCTGTTGAAAGGTCTGGGTAAACTGTCCCCGGAAGAACGCCCGAAGGCCGGTGGTTTTATTAACGAAGCCAAGCAGCAGGTTCAGGCGGCCCTGGACGTGAAACGTGACGGTCTGGATAAAGCGGCCCTGGAAGCCCGTCTGACCAGCGAAACCATTGATGTTACCCTGTCCGGCCGTAGCCAGAACCTGGGGACGGTGCACCCTATAACACGCACCATGGAGCGCATCACCGATTACTTTGGCAACATCGGCTTTGAGGTGGCCCAGGGGCCGGAAATCGAAGATGATTACCACAACTTTGAAGCGCTGAATATTCCGGGCCATCACCCGGCCCGTGCCATGCATGATACTTTTTACTTCAATGACAATACCGTTCTGAGAACCCACACCTCTCCGGTTCAGGTGCGTGTCATGGAAGCCCTGGGCAAGGCGAACGAAAAGCCCCCTATTGCCATTGTCTGTCCCGGTAAGGTTTACCGTTGCGATTCCGACCAGACTCACAGCCCGATGTTTCATCAGGTAGAGGGCTTGTACGTGGCAGAGAAAGTGAGTTTTGCTGACCTGAAGAGCGTTCTCAGTGACTTCCTGAGGGTTTTCTTTGAGCGTGACGATCTGAAAGTCCGCTTCCGTCCTTCCTACTTCCCGTTTACTGAGCCTTCGGCAGAAGTCGATATTGAGTGGGGACGCAACCAAGACGGTTCCATCAAGTGGTTGGAGGTGCTGGGCTGCGGTATGGTTCACCCGAGAGTCTTTGCATATTCCGGTATTGATGCCAGCAAGTACACAGGCTTTGCCTTCGGTCTGGGGGTTGAGCGTTTTGCCATGCTCCGTTACGGCGTAAACGACCTGCGTCAGTTCTTCGATAACGACCTGCGCTTCCTGAGCCAGTTCAACTAACGGTTTTATTGGAACTAGATCGAATAACGGAGTTGAGAAAAACCTATGAAATTCAGTGAACAATGGTTACGTCAGTGGGTTGCCCTGGAAGTCGGCACCCAGGAGCTGGTGGACAAAATCACCATGGCCGGTCTGGAAGTAGACGACGTTGAACCGGTAGCGGGAGAGTTTTCCGGTGTGGTTGTGGGTGAAATTATCGCCTGTGAACAACACCCGGATGCGGACAAGTTGCGTGTCACTTCTGTCAGCACCGGATCAGAAACATTGCAGGTGGTTTGTGGCGCCCCTAATGCCCGTGTTGGCATTCGTGTACCTTTTGCAACAGTGGGAGCCGTTCTGCCGGGCAATTTCAAAATCAAGAAAGCCAAACTGCGGGGTGTTGAATCTTTCGGCATGCTCTGTGCGGAAGAAGAACTAGGCATGGCTGAATCTTCTGACGGCCTGATGGAGCTGCCAGCGGATGCTACCGTGGGTCAGGATATCCGTGAATATCTGAACCTTGATGACAAAATCATTGATGTTGACCTTACGCCAAACCGTGGCGACTGCCTGAGCATTGCCGGTCTGGCCCGGGAAGTCAGTGCGAACTTTCTGGCCGATGTCAGCGCAGTTCAGGTTGAACCGATCGCTCCGGCCATTGACGACACTTTTAAGGTTTCTGTGGAATCCAAAGAGGGCGCTCCACGATTTCTGACCCGTGTTCTGAAAGAGGTAGACGTCACTCAGCCTACCCCTCTGTGGATGGTTGAGCGCCTGCGTCGTTCCGGTATTCGTTCCATTGATCCGGTTGTCGATGTAACGGCTTATGTCATGCTGGAACTGGGTCAGCCTATGCACGGTTATGATCTGGATACCCTGAATGGTTCCCTGATTGTTCGTATGGCTCATGAACAGGAGACGCTGGTTCTGCTGGACGGGCAGGAAGTCAGCATGAACCCCCGGACTTTGGTGATTGCTGATGAGAAGCAGGCCCTGGGCATTGCCGGTGTGATGGGCGGAGAAGGATCGGGTGTCTCCGGGACGACCCGTAACGTCCTGCTGGAAGCCGCTTTCTTTGACCCCATTACGATTGCCGGTAAAGCCCGTTCCTACGGGTTGCATACCGATGCTTCTCACCGCTTTGAGCGTGGTGTCGACTTCCAGTTGCAGCGTAAGGCGATTGAGAGAGCAACAGCGCTGATTCTGGACATCTGCGGTGGTCAACCTGGGCCTGTTTCTGAGGCCGTTAGTGAAGACAATCTGCCCGCTCTGAGCACGGTTCATCTCAGAGCTGAGAAAGTCGCTTCACTGTTAGGCATTACTATCGAGAATGATCTGATTGAAGCTTTGCTGACGCGACTGGGCCTTGAGATGAACTCCACGGCAGAAGGTGAGTGGAGCGTTTCAGTGCCCAGCTGGCGTTTTGACATCTCCATAGAAGAAGATCTGGTAGAAGAGCTGGGTCGTATCTACGGTTATGAGCGTCTGCCAGAAACCATTCCAACGGCGCTTCTGAAGCTTAAGCAGGTGGATGAAAACAAGGTTAAAGAATCCGACCTTCGTCGTATTCTTGTGGGGCGTGGCTATCAGGAAGCGGTTTCTTTCAGCTTTATTGATCCGAAGTTGCATCAGCTGTTTGATCCGGGGTGTGAGCCCGTGGCATTGGCGAACCCCATCGCCAGCGATCTTTCTGTCATGCGAACATCGCTGCTGCCAGGTCTGGTTAAAACGGTCAGTTACAATTTGAATCGTCAGCATAGCCGGGTTCGTCTGTTCGAAAGCGGCCAGACGTTTGTTCGTGAGGATGACGTTCTGCGACAGGAAAACCAGATTGCTGCTGTGATTACCGGCAGTCGTTATCCTGAAAGCTGGGCGATCAAAGCCGAGCCCGTGGACTTCTATGATCTGAAAGGGGATGTAGAAGCTCTGCTGGCACTCGGTGGTGCGGCAGAGGATTTCCGTTTCGAAAAAGCCAGTCACGATGCCATGCACCCTGGTCAGTGTGCAGCGCTGATTCGTGATGATAAAGTCATTGGTCACGTAGGCGCTCTGCACCCAAGTCTGGCGAAAGCGTTGGATTTGAACGGTGCCGTGCTCCTGTTTGAAGCCAGTCTGGAAGCAGTGAGCCAGGGGAAGGTGACAGAGTTCACACCACTGTCCAAATTCCCTGAAGTTCGTCGTGACCTGGCCTTGCTTGTCAGGCAGGAAGTGGCTGCTGACAGTCTCAACCAGGTCATTCGGGAAGAAGCCCCCGAATTGTTGAAAGATGTTCGTATTTTTGATGTTTATGCCGGAAAAGGCATTGCAGAAGATCACAAGAGTCTCGCTTTGGGCTTGACCTTGCAGCACGCTTCCCGCACTCTAAAAGACGAAGAAGTTAATCGTTTGATTGACAGCATCGTAAGTCGGCTGGAATCGGAATTGGGTGCCAGTCTCCGTAGCTAATCAGCCAATGCGAGCGGTCTGTTTCGGGCCTGCTTTCTGAGCAGGCTTTCAACAGTTCGCAGCCCCGGTTATAAGAGAGCGGAAGTTATCCATGGGAGCTCTGACTAAAGCGGATATAGCCGAGCGTCTTCATGAAGAACTCGGTTTGAACAAGCGCGAAGCCAAGGATATGGTCGAGCAATTTTTCGAACAGATTCGTCTGGCACTGGAGAATAATGAACAGGTCAAGTTATCCGGCTTCGGTAACTTTGAACTGCGCGACAAAAGTCAGCGGCCCGGCCGAAACCCTAAAACCGGCGAAGAGATTCCCATTTCTCCTCGCAGGGTGGTGACTTTCAGGCCTGGCCAGAAACTCAGGTCACGAGTTGAGGCTTATGCAGGAAACAGAGCTCAGGAAGAGTGATCTCCCTGTCATTCCCGGCAAGCGTTACTTCACCATCGGTGAAGTCAGCGACTTGTGTCAGGTGAAATCCCATGTCCTTCGATACTGGGAGCAGGAGTTTTCGCAGCTAAAACCGGTCAGGCGTGGGAATCGCCGTTACTACCGGCGTCAGGATGTGTTGCTCATTCGGCAAATTCGCAGCTTACTCTACGACAAACGTTTTACCATTGATGGTGCCCGTAATCATCTCAAGGGCGAAGTGCAGAAGCTGGACTCCTCTCAATACAAGCAACTGATCCGGCAGACCATCGCTGAACTGGAAGATGTTATTGATGCCCTGGATGGGATTCCTTCCAACTGATTGCACAGGCAGATACAAAAATACCGGCGGATGCCGGTATTTTTGGTGTTGAGCAATCAATCAGCTGCGAACTTATCCTCTTGGAAGGTTGCGCGGGCGTCTGTGGTTTTTGATGGCTTCTTCCATGATCTCGCCTACCTGATGCCAATCACTGTTTGCCTTTAAGGTCTCGGTGTAATTAACAATCTCATTCAGTTGCTCCTGATCTGCCTGACGCAAGACATGGGTCAGTTCAGTGGTCAGTTTCCTGGCATCGAATGTTTGTATTGTATTTCCGTACCCGCCTCCAGTAATTTTATTCAGCAGTTGGTCAGCATTTTTAGGGCCATTGTATTTCGATCTCTTCGCAGGCACGGGTGGTGAGGGCGGTAAGTCCGGAGCCTTTTCAACAGCAGTCTCACTTGTCTTTGCAAAACGGGTATTGACGTAAAGGTCGTTCTCATTGTCTCTTCTGATTTGGGCCGCTTT
>NZ_JAHHPR010000464.1:0-3837 GCF_024606255.1 Endozoicomonas sp. SESOKO3 | reverse complement strand
GTGGAATATAGGAAAACGACAGCCGATGTGGTGGTCAGGGCATTGACGAAAAGGTAGATCGCTATATCCAGCAGAGCAGGTGTGCAGACCGGCAGGGATACTTTAAGGAAGGCTTTGTACTGAGGAATTTTGAGCGATGCGGCTACCTGTTCGATCTCAGCGGGTAACTTCTTCAGGGCGGTCAATGCCGTCAGGTGCCCCACGGTGAAGTAGTGGGCTGTGGTATTGATGACCAGAATCGCCATGGTTCCGTAGAGTATTCCCAATGGATTACCGGCTTGGTTAAAGAAGAAAATATAACCCAGACCCAGCACCATACCGGGTACTGCCATCGGTAACATGGCCATAATGTGGATAAAGTGTTTCAGAATGGGTGGCAACTTACTTTTTTCCACATTGTAAGCCGTAATGAAAATAATCAGGGTTCCGGCAATAGCCGTGTAGAACGCCATTTCCAGAGAGTTGAGGTAGGGCTCCCAGCCATTGGCACTGAACTTTTCAAAGTGATAATTGTTCCAGGACAGCGCCATGTTCCAGGGCCAGAAAGTGACCAGTGAGCCATAAATCGCCATGCCCACCACGGCCAGAATGGCCAGAGAGATCAGGCTGCAAAGCAGGAAAAAAAGGCCATCCTTCACAGGGTTTCGCTCAGGCTCAAAATTGACAGAACGAGCGCCAAACAATTCTTTCTGTTTTTTCTGAACTCTGTGATCAATGACAAACGCTAATAGCGCCGGTATCAGCAAAAGCACACTGATGACGGCACCCATGGCAAAGTTCTGCTGACCGGCGACCTGTTTGTAGATATCGGTGGCCAGTACGTTATATTGGCCGCCAATCACTTTCGGGACACCAAAGTCGGTGACGACCAGAGTGAAAACGACAGTGACTGTGCTGATCAAACCAAATTTGGCCGCTGGAAGAGTGATCGTTGTGAAGGTTCTGAACGGAGAAGTCCCCATGGAACGTGCTGCTTCATAGAGTCTGGCGTCGGAGGTCGAAAGCGCGGTCGTAAGAATCAACAGGGCATGGGGAAAGGTCCAGAAAGCCAGACCCATAACAATACCGGGCAGGCCGTAAATAGAATGACCGAATAGCAGGTCTACAGCTACCCCCTGATTGCCAAACAGATAAATCATACTAATGGCAGGCAGCAGGGAGGGCGCCAGTATGGGTAACATGCCCAATACCTTGAAAAGTGGTTTGAGAGGCATCTGCGTCCGTGTCAGTCCGTAGGCAAACAGGAATGACAAGCTAACAACTATTGTCGTAACAATGGCACCCGCTTTCAGCGTATTGCCAATGGACTGGCTGAGAGCCGGGTTGCCAAGATACTCAGCAAAGTAATTCAGACCAATAAAAGCCCCATCGCTGTCCTGAACACTTCTTGCCAGCATCGACAGAAGTGGCAGTAACAGTGTAATGATCAGATATAGAACAACCGCTGCGATGACCAATCCAAGAACCCATTGATCCTTGCCGATGGCTGGCAGCAGAGATTTCCGGCTCAGTGCTGGAGAGTCTGCGTCCGCCGGGGTGTGTGTAGAGATACTCATAGTCAAAGCGGACTCATCATACTGCGGGGAAGACATGGATATGTTTTTCACTCAGGGACAATTGGTTCAGGCTTCCCGGTTCAAGCTCCAGAGCGGCCAGCTGGTGGATAGGTACATCGACTTTAATCAGCCGCTCAGTGCCCCAGCCCACAGGACTGCATTCTGCACGAACGAAGGAACCCTGAAACTCCAGATTTTCGACACTGACTGGCAGTGCAGACTGGCCTTCACTGAAGCTCAGGTCTTCCGGACGTATTCCAAGAATGACTTTTCTCGCTGTTGATTCAGCCACTGGCAAAGAGAGCGTTTGATTGGCCAGCTGGATCTGGTTGTTGCTGTTGGTATCACCTTCCAGAAAGTTCATGGCACCGACAAATTCAGCAACGAAGCGAGAAGCCGGGTGTTTATAAATATCTTCAGGCGTGCCTGTCTGTTCAATGTGTCCGTGATTCATCACCACAATGCGATCAGCCATGGCCATGGCTTCTTCCTGGTCATGAGTCACCATGATGGTGGTAATGCCCAGTTTTCTTTGCAGCTTACAGATTGTTTCCCGCAATCTGATTCTGACTTTGGCATCCAGGGCAGAGAGAGGCTCATCAAGCAGTAACAGTCCCGGGGAGAGTGCCAGAGCTCTGGCCAGTGCTACACGCTGTTGTTGGCCGCCAGATAGCTGAGAAGGAAATTTGGGGCCGGAATCCGGCAGACCGATAATGTCTAGCCATTCGTTAACACGCTTTTCGACTTCTCGTTTGGATTGACCCTGGTTTTTCAAACCGAAACCAATATTCTCTGCGACACTCAGGTTGGGGAACAGGGCATAGGATTGAAAGACAATGCCAAAGTCTCTTTGTTCAGGTGGAAGTGATGTTATGCGGGTGCCATCCTGCCAGATCTCTCCCTGGTGACAGGCTTCCAGTCCGGCAATCATTCTCAGTAGTGTCGTCTTTCCGCAGCCAGAAGGGCCGAGAAAACAGATGAATTCACCTTTGTTTACGGACAGGGAAATTTCTTTGAGGGCGGTGAAATCGCCAAAGCTTTTCCCCAGGCTTTCGATGGTGAGAAAGGGTTGCATAGCGTTAACTTCCTAAAGCTCTAAACCTGAAAAGCCGCTTATTCCCATTGGGGAATAAACGGCGCTTTCTGCATTATTGCCGGTGAGACATCAAGATTTGGGTTCAGACATATGGTCGAAACGCTTGGACCACTCAGCGAGCACAGTCTCACGCTCACTGGCCATTTCACCAAAGTCCATATCCACCATGGCGCTTTCAACATCTGGATAGTTGGGCACTTTTTTACTGACGTCTTTGTGGCCCACAACGGGGTAAGCCTCAACATATTGTTCATTGGCCTGCTGGCTGAGAGACCAGTCGATCAGTTTTTTCGCAGCTGCAGCCTGGTCGGTGCCTGCCACCAAACCAACTGACTCCACATCCCAGCCAATGCCGCCTTTGGGAAGAATCAGGTCCAGTGGTGCGCCCTGACTTTTCAGTTGGGCGCCACGAACGGCCATGGAAATACCAATAGCCACTTCACCCATGGCAGCCTGAACGCAGGGCTTGGAGCCTGAGTGAGTGTATTGGGCCATGTTGTTGTTGAGCTTATCCATATAGGCCCAGCCCTTGTCTTGGCCCATGCTTTGTAGCCAGGCGGAAACCTGCATATAGCCAGTACCGGAAGAGGCCGGATTAGGCATGGCAATCTGACCCTGATAGACCGGATCAAGCAGGTCTTGCCAGGATTGAGGTTTGGGCAGATTTTTGGCTTTGGCTACTGCTTCGTTGTAGCAAATCACGTTGAAGTAAGCCTGATTGCCAAACCAGGCTTTGGCGGCTTCAGGATCAACCAGCTGTGCCTTGATTTCATCCAGACCTTTAGGCGTGTATGTGTCCAGCACGCCTGCATCCTTCAGCAGTGCCATGCTGGAACCGGCCAGACCCCATACGACGTCTGCCCTGCTGTTATTTTTTTCTGCCAGCAGTTTAGCCGTCATGATGCCGGTAGAGTCCCGTACCCATTTGATGCTGACATCCGGGTTTTCCTGCTCAAAGGCTTTTTTGTAGCGATTCAGAAGGTCAGTCTCAAAAGCAGTATAAACCGTCAACTCCACAGGAGATGCGGCAAAAGATGAGGCGCTGAAAATCGAAGTGACTGCAAGGGTCAGGGCTGTCAGATGCTTTTTCATGGGTCTCTCCAGTCAGACAATCATTTTATTCTGGTCAACACCAGAAAGAGTGACCTACGACCCCACAGTGAATGCTAACTTTCACACCATCGT
>NZ_JAHHPR010000463.1:0-1387 GCF_024606255.1 Endozoicomonas sp. SESOKO3 | reverse complement strand
CAGCTTAAAAACGGCATCGGGAGCGTCGCTTTCAATGATGGCTATAAGCTGGTTCGCAAGTTCCTGAAGGTCTTGAGTCGTAGCCTTTTTTTCACTCTCCTCTCCATTGTCGTCTTTGCTGTCATCTCCACCTTCTCTGTCTTCATTGCCTTCTCCCGATGATCGGCTCTCCTGGCCTTCGGGTTCAAATCTCTGCTCCTTTTGATGATGGTTATCTTCGTCTTTTGATTCTTTGTCTGGAACCCTGCCAGAGGGTTCTCCATCCCCATTACCTGCCTTTAAACCACCTGCATGATCTGTCTTCAAGGCTATGCGCTCAAGAAATAGCTTTAAACAGGTAAGCTGCCACTGAAGGTTTTCGCTGGCCGGGCAAGAGGTGTCACCACGCTGGAAGAGGGTGTTCCAGAAGTGAACATCGGTCAGTTGCTCACTATTCAGGAAATCAAGCCAACCAACGGGTATAACGGCTTCACTGGAAGAACCATCGGCATTGACGCGTGTTATTTTCAGACGTGTCGGGGATGGCTGTTCCTCAAGCGAGGCAGAATCCTTGCCTATGGACAGCAGCCATGAAATGACCGGTTGCAGGACCACCAGGTCGATTTCGAATAATCCCGTTGGCCAACCCCCTCCACCTCTCCAGGGTGGAGGGGGAGGCAAATAAAAGAAGCCCCCGTTGCCGCCACCGGATAAATCGACGTTGCCAGCGAGTTTGTCTCCTGTCAGCGTTCGTGTGTTGTTCCGGGTTTTCCCGGTTTCCAACCCAAGGTCAGTCAGGTTTTCGGTGTAGGCCAGAAGGGTGAGTGGGGGAGTATGAGGTTTGCTGCTCAGGGGTGGGTGGGTGTTTACGGAAGCCAGTTCTGGCCTGTCTGCCGTCGTGGATTTCAAACGAACAAGTGTGCCATTTTTAGAAGCCTGCTGGAAAACGGGGGTTTGTTCCCCGTTCATTATCACTAGTTGATAGCAATAGTTGCTCAGGTTATTCGTTACTGGTAGCGCAATACTGTTCGAGTCCGCTGGCACCACAGGTGTATTAAAGCAAAGGACGCTGTTTTGGTCATTGAAACCTTCCGGAAGCAGCAAGCTCAATTGCCACTGATTTACTTCCTGTTGCGGATCTGTACCCTCATTGATTTCAATCCGCACCTTGTGCCCATCGAAATGATGTCGGTCAATCAGGGTTGAGGAATAGCATAATGGCACATCCGCCAAAGCTAGCAGGGAAAGAACAAATGCTATGAATAAGCGGTAAAAATGCATTCAAATCTCACTAAACAACTTAAGTCAATAATAACAATCCTATCCTCTTCGTTTGATAGAAAACGCCACTACAATCTGTACTGACTTTCTGCCTTGGAAAAATAAAGGAACATCATTGGTCATTCTT
>NZ_JAHHPR010000462.1:0-3557 GCF_024606255.1 Endozoicomonas sp. SESOKO3 | reverse complement strand
TGCAAATCCTGAAAAAGCAAAAAGAACCGTAAACGCAGCCAGACAACCAAAAGACTTGAAGCCGGGCATCAGAGTATCAAATGAGGTATTCAATAAAATAATACATGCCCAACATTTATTTCAACTGGATAACAACATTATTAAGGAAGTCAGATTAATTCAGGCAAATCCGGAAAAATTTTTACAACAGGTAGAAAAACAGATCTCGGCATTCAAAAAAGCTGTAGTAAAAAATAAAAACCCAACAAACGAGCTGGGACTGGGCTATTACTACTTTCTCAAGGCACTGGCCATGATGAGGGCCAAAATGTCAGATGATGACAAAACTATTGAGTTGTCGTTTAGCCCGCAAGTCATGTTCAATGCCAAAAAGATAAAAGAGACCATTTTGCATTCTGAAAACTTCTACTTCCCTTATGCCAGAATGCTCTTGCTGTTTTTTGAATATGCCACGAAAGGAGAGCTTCTGGTAACATTATCAGCCTGTGCCTCTGCATTCTCCGGAGTGTCACAGTCTATTGAGATTTTATTAGAGTCGGAGTCGCATTCAGCGGTTCTGACCGGAGTGTTACTAAAGTGGCTATTGCTGATTCCCAAGCCTTTCGAACTGAAACTAGCGTTTGAAGCAGACACCTACCTAAAAAATCCACAAAGCAAAATTCCAGGCAGAGTAACACCTTCCATACGTCTACTCAGAGAGTTTTTGGAGCAACTTCCGGCGAAAGGCTCTGATGGTGCAGTTGATCTTATTTTAGCTCGAATAGACGAGACTTTTATAAATCCCCTATATCTGCCATACGAACAGCATGAACACGCAGAAGCGATAGCAGCAGTGCTAGCGGCAGTGGAAACTGCGTCAGTGAAAGCGCAAAAGGCAAAGCAAGTAATAGCAGAAATTCGTGTGCAAACACAAGAGCATGCGAAAGCGGTAGATGAATTAAACACGGCATCGATCGCGTTAGCGAAAGCAAAAACAGTTGCAGAAAAATTCGAAAAAGTGGAAGCAAGAGAGTCATTGGAAGCGATAAAGGAAGAGGAAGAGGAAGTGAAAGTCAAAGGGGGCAATACAGCAGAAACGCAAGCAGAAGTAAAATTAAGATTGGTACTGAGCCTTGCAACGGGTCGAATGGACTTACTTAAATTTTATAGTCTGGATCTATCTCCAATTATCATGCGTTTTTCTCTACAGGACTTTATTGCACCAAGTTCATTGAATGCCATATTCCTCAAAGAAAAAAAGGAGCAACTCACTAAGGATATTGATCCTGAGAATCGGGCTTTGGCAGATATCATAAAACTTGCTTTTCATCTGCTTGATGTATCACCAGAAGAAAAGCCCGTTTTTCCTCATCTTAAAGCCCTTCCCCTCAATGACCAAGCCAGTTTGACCGTCCATCATTTTGGCCATGACTTACAATTTCTAACAAAGTTAATTAGCTTGTTTCCTGAACTGGCTACCAAGGATGAGTCACAATGGTACAACGTCTTTTTTCTGATTCACGAGTACACGATCAGGCGAATCGGTGAAAATCCGGAAAAGGCAAAAACACTCCAGAGCCATTCAGAAGATTGGCAAAAAAAACGCAATTGGTTTGAAAAGCATATATGGCATATGCCAGTCGAGACGGATGATAGTCATTTAATACCAAAGGACATCGACTCTGCTTTCTTTGACAGTGCCAGCTTGAAAAAATTCAAAGATGGAGACGAAGGTATCTTTATTCTTGCTATTCAGCAAGCCAGAAAAGTTGGCTACCAGAAATTAATGCAGCAGTTAAAGCAATATGAAAATAAATTAGATGATGAATCATTACAGATGACAGGCTGGATTAATTGCCTGGCTGGATTGACGCTTCTTGAGGCGGAAATAAGTTCTGACTCCCGGCGGATAGTATTAACCGATCGCAAAAGTTTTCTGGAGAGTGCTTATGAACATTTCATGAAAGCACGTATGACTGGCTTCCATTATGGCGGTTATCTGGAATCACTGGTGTTTATGCGGCTAGCAAATCACTATCAGTATTATCAGGACGAAACATCAGCCCCCCAACAAAAAGACTCAATCTATAAGCCTGTTATTCAATACGTATCGACCAAAAAACCGGAGGAAAAGTTATTTATTGAAGCGGGTAAGATTATTACGGAAATTTTACCCGGGTTGATAGCGAGCTCTATGTGTGGAGTACGTTTTGCGGCTGAAGCAGCCATCAGAATCTTTACTAATGAACGGTTTAACCTTCTGCATATCCCACAGGCTGGCTGGCCGACAATACTCACAAAATATTTTTTACTTGCCAATACAAACTACCACATCCAGTTTGTGTTCAGCAATGATGGCTCTGAAGCTGAAAAAGAGTTATTCCCCAAAATAAATAACCCAGATAGTATTGAGAGAATACTTCTGAAACCACTTGAGGAAATAAGAAAGCTAAGCATTAAAGAAAGACCAGAACAATATGGTATTTTCCTGGACAGTGAAATCAAAAGTAGTGGCAGACCAGAAAACATCAAGAAATATTTAAGCCTTGTCAAAGCTTTTATAATAGGTAAACCCGAAGTACTTGATATATCATCCGAGGTAAGAGCCTCTGATATTGATCAATTATCAGAGAATATTACAAGCTATGAGCTAAGCCGGAGTGACTTCATAACGTCGTTTGAAGCGCTGCAGGAAACACCACAAACTCAAACCGGCTTTGACGAATTCATTTACAATCTGCCCCAACTGGAATCTCATCCGAACTATGGGGCTATAAGTAATGCTCTGTTGAAGAAACATCGCACAAAATCAGCCTTGATTCACTATTATTTATGGGCTTACGAGACCCTCGATGAAAGCTGTGACAACGAACGCAACCTGTTCTGGGATACAGTAATGGCTGAGAAGATTGAAAAAAATGAACAAATGAAAACAGCCTTTTTTACACTTCTGGCAACCGCCGATCTAACGGTTATGTACGATGATAATCGGGAGGCCATGAGCACCGCATTCAAACAGTACGACAGAGATCTTTCTGTCTGGTTGGCCTTTTTTCACTCGATCTCAGCCAATTCCGCCCGCCTTCTGGGAGAGAAACATAATGCAGATTTCCATATGAAGCATCTTTTAAAACAAAAAAAAATACTAAGCCGTTAAGACGTTGTCCATAATTGACTCAGTAAGAGTAACAAGAAGCCCAAATGCGTAAATTGAAGACTTGTGTTCAGTTTACGCTCAGTATTTTTCCATAAATAGCGGCAGTTTTCTAACCAGAAAAATGAGGTTTCAACGAAACAGCGCTGCGGGATTCCGTACCAAAACTTTACAGCCAATGAAATAGAAGTCCCATCGTAAACTTTTCCATCTATTTTTGACTACAACAGAAACCCCGTTGACTGTTATGCCTATTACCTACAGAGCCATTCTTGCCACATCCTGAACCCACTGCTATTTTTCCTCAGACTCCATAGGAATCAGAACAATTCATTCAATCAATACAAATAAAAACGGTTGTTTAACAGGTCAACTCTGATTAACAAATTAATAATTATCAAATGGGATCTACGTCAACTCTATG
>NZ_JAHHPR010000461.1:0-1111 GCF_024606255.1 Endozoicomonas sp. SESOKO3 | reverse complement strand
CGCTATTCTCCTCAGAAGCAGAAATTTTTATCCTCAATTTCTTGCAATCCTCGCTACGGACGCTTAAGTCCGACAGGCTGCTAGCAATCTTTTGCGTACAGGAAGCCAGAGCAGTAAAGAACTGCCTGGTGAGTTAAACACAAGTTTAAAAGCCTTAAGCACCTGCCCGCCCTTGATATATCGAACCAGTTTCAGAAAGTCCCGACCACGGATCAGGTTTCTGGTTCGAAAATCCTGGGCATTGGAACTTTCTTGCCCCAAAGTAAACTCCGACAAAAAGCGGCCATCGTTAGCAAGAAGAATGTTAATATCTTCGACTCTCATGATCCGGGAGATGGACTCTGAACGAATGGTATAAACATATCCGGCCTTTTCAGTTATCTTTGCTTTTGCTCCGTGTGCCAGGCAGACAGCAAGGAAATAATAATCTTCGCCTATTCGCACTTCTGGCCAGTAGGTAACACCTTTTTCCTGCAAAAATCGCCTGCGAAAAACTGGCTTTAAGTAGCCTGTTGACTTGATATGGGTAAAAATCAGGTTGGTTGAAATAAGATGCGCCAGCGTTAACTCATCGACAGGTAGCTCTCCCTGTTTGAAAAAAGGCACGCATTCTTTCCTGCCATATGGTTGCTCAACGACAGGATCGATAAGAATATCGACTGTCTTATCCGCTTTATTTAGTAGGTTCGAAAGACGACCCGGCAAAAAATAGTCATCCGAGTCCAGCACTGCAATCCAGTCTCCCCTTGCAGCAGCAAACCCCAGGTTTCTGGCTGCCCCGGGGCCACTGTTCTCTTCTGCCTGAATCAGAACAACCCGTTCATTCTGGTAGTCTTTAACAATATCGACAGTGTGATCTTCGGAAGCATCATCTATCACGATGACTTCTACCTGAACCCCTTCCTGGCTGAGAGCAGAATCAATCGCTTTTTGGATAAAACCGGCAGCGTTCCAGGCAGGAATCACTACCGAAACATCAGGGTGGGTAACATCGCTCAAGGCCACAGTCTTCTTCCTGATAATCAGTTAAAGCGCATTAATCGATTTGCCGGACTTGCCTAGCAGCCTGTCGGACTTAAGGCTGTCCTACTGCGGTTGCAATAAATTGGTC
>NZ_JAHHPR010000460.1:0-3766 GCF_024606255.1 Endozoicomonas sp. SESOKO3 | reverse complement strand
CTTGAGTTCTTTGCGAACCAGATTAGGCAGCTCAAGATCTTCAAACAGATATTCAAGGAACTCTTCGCGATTAATGGAAAAAATGAAGTCGTCTTCACCGGAACCGCTGTTGCTGGCTTCGCCTTCCCCGCTGCCCTGTCCACCACCGCCTTGAGGGCGCTGGAAACGATCACCGGTGGTGAACTCTTTGTTGCCAGGATGAACCTGTTCCACCCGGCCACCCTGACCGTGATGAAAAACCGGTTCTGACACGTCTTTTTTGGGAATGCTGATGTCACTGCCGCTATCAACGTCGGTAATAGAGCGCTGATCAACAGCCTCCTGTACTGCCTCTTTTACCAGACCTTTGTAGCGCCTCAGGAAACGCTGACGGTTGACCGTACTTTTCTTTTTCGCATTGAGGCGTCGGTCAATTATTATGCTCATAGGACGCTCTCCTTGGGTACTCAGACCTGGCTATTTGTTCTATCCAGGACTATTTTGCTACTGTCATGGCAATGTCGTTTTTTCCTGAAAAATGACCATTTTTCTTGATAAACGACATACTTCTACACTGATGTCTTGTCTGATAAAACATGATGTAGAAGCGCCCGCGAAGGCGCCGTGGTGACTCATCATGAACGCTGCCGGGTATTGAACGGCAGCGCAGGGGCTCATGAGTTACTGAGACTTGCGAACCCGGATGTACCACTCGGACAGCAGGCGAACCTGTTTTTCTGTGTATCCATACTCAACCATACGCTTAACAAAGTCTGCATGTTTGCGTTGGTCTTCGTTGGAGCCCTTGGCATTGAAGGAAATTACTGGCAGCAGATCTTCTGTGTTAGAGAACATCTTCTTCTCGATCACTGCACGCATTTTCTCGTAGCTCAACCAGCTTGGGTTCTTGCCTTCGTGATTGGCCCGGGCACGCAGGACAAAGTTAACCACTTCGTTACGGAAGTCTTTCGGATTAGCGATGCCGGCAGGCTTCTCAATTTTTTCCAGTTCATCATTCAGGGCACTGCGATCCAGAATGTGACCGGTGTCGGGATCACGGAATTCTTGATCCTGAATCCAGAAATCAGCATAAGTGATGTAGCGGTCAAAAATGTTCTGACCGTAATCTGAATAGGACTCCAGATAAGCGGTCTGAATTTCCTTACCCAGAAATTCAACATATTTGGGTGTCAGATATTCCTTGATGAAGCGCATGTAGCGATCAGTCACTTCATCCGGGAACTGCTGCTGTTCAATCTGCTGTTCCAGAACGTACATCAGGTGCACAGGGTTGGCTGCGACTTCGGTGGAGTCGAAGTTAAAGACCTTGGACAAAATCTTGAATGCGAAACGGGTAGAGAGTCCGTCCATGCCTTCATCAACACCTGCGGAATCTTTATATTCTTGCAGTGGTTTCGCATTAGGGTCGGTGTCCTTCAGGTTCTCACCGTTATAGACACGCATTTTGGAATAAACTGAAGAGTTTTCGGGCTCTTTGATGCGGGACAGAACGGAGAACTGGGCCAGCATTTTCAGAGTATCAGGTGCGCATGGTGCGTTCTTCAAAGAGCTGTGTTCCAGCAGTTTTTCGTAGATACCCACCTCTTCTTTGATGCGTGTGCAGTAAGGAACCTTAACAATGTTTACACGATCAATAAACGCTTCGTTGGTCTTGTTGTTGCGGAAGGTCTGCCATTCGGATTCGTTGGAGTGCGCCAGCAAGATACCTTCAAAAGGAATAGCACCCATGCCTTCTGTGGAGTTGTAGTTACCCTCCTGAGTAGCAGTCAGTAGAGGATGTAGTACTTTCACAGGGGCTTTGAACATCTCTACGAATTCCATCACACCCTGATTGGCACGGCAAAGTGCTCCTGAGAAACTGTAAGCATCCGGGTCATCCTGGGAGAATTCTTCCAGCTGACGGATGTCTACTTTACCGACCAGACTGGAGATGTCCTGGTTGTTCTCATCGCCTGGTTCAGTCTTGGCAATAGCCACCTGGTTCAAACGACTTGGGTAAACTTTTACAACACGGAACTTGGAAATATCACCTCCAAACTCGTGTAGGCGCTTAACCGCCCATGGAGACATGATGTATTTCAGGTAACGACCGGGAATACCGTATTCTTCGGTCAGAATCTTGCCATCTTCCTCGGGATTAAAGAGACCCAGTGGTGATTCAAACACCGGAGAGCCCTTGATAGCATAGAAAGGTTTCAGTTCCATCAGAGCTTTGAGGCGCTCTGCCAGAGATGACTTACCGCCACCTACAGGACCCAGCAAATAAAGGATCTGTTTCTTTTCTTCGAGACCCTGTGCGGCATGTTTGAAGTAAGAAACAATCTGTTCGATCGCTTCTTCCATGCCATAAAACTCCTCAAAAGCGGGATAACACTTAATCAACTTGTTGGAAAATATACGACTCAGACGCGGATCACGAGACGTATCAACAATCTCTGGTTCGCCAATGGCTGAAAGCATTCTCTCTGCCGCATTTGCGTAAGCACCAGGGTCGGTTTTGCAAAGATCCAGATACTCCTGAAGACTTATCTCCTCTTGCCGAGTCGATTCGTACCTCTCCTGGTAATGAGAAAAAATTGACATATCAGGCTCCCCCTCGCCATGACCTCCATGATCACCGGCGTACTAATATTATTGTTGGTCTGGGCACTGTATTGTTAATGCAAATGGTTATTGTGAACCACACGACACTCCGGTTTTTAAGAATTCATGTTGCAGGAACTCTACTTATGCAGGTGTCTGTATGTTGATATCACAGTAAATGTTATAGAGGCTATCTGTATAAATGTCTACTTATTTTCGGACTTTTTCTTGCGTGGGTCGAGAAGGGTAACTTATTGATATAAAAGGAAAAAAACAAATCTTTGGGAGGGGCAATCCTCCTATCCTAAAGGGGTTTTCAGGCAGTCGCCAGTGAAATTTTTTGAACGTTGGAGTCGTTGAGGGTGTCTGTCGCTTAATAGCCTGATCTTGAGCCATCTTTACTCTCGTCAGGAGTTTTTGTTATGCATACGGCTCAGGTTGAAAATAATTAGAAGACTGTGTTGCGCTGAATCTTGTTTTTCAACTTGAAGCGGTCGTAATGCCATATCCAGAGCTGAGGGTTCTCCCTGATCACCTGCTCCATTCTGTGCATCAGTCGTTGGAGGTCATGCTGAGTGTTCAGCTTTCTGTTACCGGTTTGGGTTAGTGGCAGAGGCTCAAAATGCAACTGCCACTGATTATTTTCAAAAGTGCAGTGATGAAAAAGAACGGGCGCTTTCAGAAGATGAGCCGTCATGATGCCGCTCGCAGGGGCTCGGGTTTTCTGTCCAAAAAATGTCACAGGCATCTCTTCTGAGCGGAGGTCACTGTATAAAAAAACGGCTTTTTTCTGTTTCAGAGCCTGAAATACCGCTGTGGGGTCTCCTTTTGTAGTAGGTTCAATACCGGCCTTCAGAAGAAATGCCTTGCCGAGCTTATGGGTTAATGGCGACTGTTTTCCTGAACCAATCAGGGTAGTTGCTGGTAAACCCTGTTGTGAGAGTGCCAATGTTCCCAGATCGGGTGGACCCATATGGAGAGAGAGTATGACCACGCCCTTGTTTTCTGAAAGGGCCTGGGCAATGACGTCCTGATTATGCAGCAGGTAAACCACTTTATTAAGTGAAGGAAGAGCAAGAACATAATCAACGGTATAACGAGCAGACTGGCGAATGATTTGTTTCTGCCTCTTCTCAGAAACAGACAACAGAGCCATTTGCACTGACGCCCTGGCAATATGGCT